>JAAUQA010000328.1 GCA_012032855.1 Candidatus Competibacteraceae bacterium | reverse complement strand
GTTATGCCAGTTCAGCAGTGCGTCGAGTAAAAAAACGGATGTCGCCTCCATACTGCGGAGGCTTGTAACGCCCACCGTGGGCCTGATCACCGACACGGGTGACGATGTCTTTGGGATTATCGCGCAGCAAACCGGGGCGATTGCGTTCGTCGGGAATATTCTGCGTAATGGTGGCGTGAATCTCCTGAATGTCCTAAAAAAATGGTTACCACGAATCAGACAAACTGACTAAGCAGTCGCTAAGAAGAACCTATCTGAACTTCAGCTCCGCGTAAGTCATCTTCTAATTGCGCTAATGAATCAATCGGCGCTGAACAGTGAGTGCCGTTGCACACATAAGCGACCGGCGCATCGCCGGCTTTGCGCTCGGCTAATAAACCGGGCAATTCGCCAGCGTCACTGGGAATCGCCAGCGTTAATCGGAGTGGCGCGTAGGTTTGGGTGCAGCGTTCGCGCCAGGGTTCGATGGCCGCTCTTGGACCGCGCAAAATAATGCTCTGCCCTGGTTGATAATAGCCCTCCAGGGCCAGCAGCAGCGCACAACAGGCGGTGGGCATCTGCTCAATGCTAGGCCACGCCCATTTCAAAGTCCGCTCCACGGCGACCAGAAACGACATGGAGCCCAGCAAATGGCCGAGTCTAAGCAATGCCTGTGCAGCAATCCCATTACCGGCCGGTAAAGCATCGTCGAAAATCGGCATTGGGCCGCTGAATCAGCGCTTCATGATCGTCGGCGGTGAAGAAAAAGCCACCCTTGCGCGGGTCCTGAAAATGCTCCAGCAACACGTCAGTCAGTTGCAGGGCGAATTGTAAATCGCCATCCCGCCAGCGCACTTGCAACAGTTCTAAAATACCGTCGATCAAAAACGCATAATCGTCCAGATAAGCCGCCAGGCGCGCCTTATCGTCTTTATAAGTGGCCAACAGGCGGCCCTCTTGCCACAGCGTTGAACGGACGAAATCCAACGCGCGTTCGGCGGAGTCGATGAAATCGGCGCGGCCGAGATGGCGGCCGGCAATCGCCATCCCGCGAATCATCAACCCATTCCACGCGGTTAGGATTTTCTCGTCCCGGCCCGGCCAGATTCGCTGTTCCCGAACCGCTAACAGTTTGGCGCGGGCGCTATTCAATAACTGTTCGACCTGCTCTGATTCCCTGCCCGTTCGCTCGGCGAGTGTGGCGATGTCCTCGCAGACCCGTAAATGCCACTGGCCTTCGAAATTTGCTTCCCGATCCAGTCCGAAGCGGGGGGCGAACACGGCGTATTCCTCGGGACAGAGCAGCGACTGCACCTGTTCCGGTGTCCAGACATAGAATTTGCCTTCCTCGCCCTCGGAATCGGCATCCAAGGTCGAATAATAACCGCCTTGCGGAGATTGCATTTCCCGCATTACCCAAGCACCGGTTTCCTCGGCGACCTGTTTGAATAACGGTTCTCCGCTGGCCCGCCAAGCTTCGCTGTACAAGGCCAGCAAAGGTCCGTTGTCGTAGAGCATTTTCTCGAAATGCGGGATCATCCATTGCGCATCAACCGAATAGCGACAAAACCCGCCGCCCAAATGATCGTAAATACCGCCCAGCGCATGCTACGCAGGGTAAACCGGACCATATGTTCAGCGTGCTGATCCGGTTCATCGTCATGCATTGCGCTATGCGCCCAATGCCGCAGCAGCCGTTCCAGCGAGGTTGGATGGGGAAACTTGGGCGCTTGGCCGAACCCGCCGTGCACGGAATCAAAACTGCCTGCCAGGTGATTGCGGACTTCCTGCAATGGGGCTGGATTAATCGTATAGCCGGTTTTGGCCTGCCGCGAAGGTCCCGCTTTAAGCGCGCCCAGCAACGAGGTGTTCTGCTGGCGAACTTCGCTTTCATGGTCTCGGTAATAGGCCGTTATCCGCTGTAACATCTCCGTGAATGCGGGCATGCCGTAGCGCGGCTCTTTGGGTAGATAGGTGATGCCGAGGAACGGCACCTGATCGTCCGGAGTGAGAAACATATTCAACGGCCAGCCGCCGCCGCGCCCGTTCAGCAATTGGTAGGCGGTCTGGTAAATCTTGTCCAGATCGGGGCGTTCCTCCCGGTCTATTTTGATATTGACAAAATACTCGTTCATCAGCCGGGCCGTTTCTTCGTCCTCGAACGATTCATGGGCCATCACGTGGCACCAATGGCAAGCCGAATAGCCGATGGACAATAGAATCGGTTTGTTTTCTTGCCGGGCCTTATTGAGTGCCGCTTCGCCCCACGGATGCCAATCTACCGGATTGTGGGCGTGTTGAAGCAGATAGGGGCTAGTCTCGTGAATGAGATGATTGACGTGAGTGGGGTTATGCATGGGCGGCGTCCCTAATAGCTGATTAATTTACTCAACTATAAGAGATGCCGGTTGGATTGTCTTGTTCCAGATGAATCGCGGATCGATCAGCTAACCAAGGAAAAAATAGTGGCGACGACCAGGGGAGGGTTCGGTCGCCACTCAAGGGGGATAAAATTCAATCGAAATCGACCACCAGCGCTTGGCGCACTGTTTCAGGAAGCGAATCAATGGTCGCTTGATAATAGGAATGATCAGCGCCTGCCCCAAGAGCAGCACCCTGCTTGGCGGCGGCGATCATTTCGGGGGTAAACTCGAAGCGTAGAAAATGCACTGATGAGGTTTTTTCCTCGTTTTCGCGCTCCAGGTCCTCGTCCGCGATCGGTCGTACCGGCTCGAATCCATTCACCTGCAACCATATCCGGCCTTCCAGCCCCTTGAGCTCGGCCAGGGCACGCTTGCGCTCGTTGACATCAGTATATTCGATCAACAAGGTGGCTTTGAGGTTGTTACCGTCGGGAATCAGCGGATTATAAGCAGCCAGTTCCTCTTCGATTCCAGACGATTCGAAGATACGTTCCACCCGCAACATTTCCTGAATTTGATAATGAATGGTCAAGCGGTCTTCGAACAGCAAGGTCACGTGATCACCTAACGCCACTTTGCGATGTTTTTTATGCTCCAGCACTCGGGCGCGGAAATCCTTGCGCTGGTCGGCATAGGCTTCCAAACTGAATAAATCGGCACGCGATAGTTTTTGCATAAACACCTCCCGAGGGATAGTGGCGAAGGGAAATGGACTGCTTCAGAGGCCGTAGGCCAATCTGAGCAGACTCAACGGATGTTCGGGTTTAGAACCGTCCTTGATGCCGTGTTCAATGTGATGGCCAGCCATCGGGCAATCGCTGGCGTAATGATCAGCACCGGCCTGCTTGACCTGATTGAAAACCGGTTTGCCGATTTTCATCGACGCCTCGTAGGTCTCGGTTTTGACCCCGTAAGTACCGTTATGTCCAGCACAGCGTTCTTGGGTTTTGACCTGGGTATCCGGAATCAGTGCCAACAGATCGCGGGTTTTGATACCGATGTTCTGCGAACGTAAATGGCAAGGCGCATGATGGGTCACTGAACCCAATGGCGTCTTGAACTCGGTGTTCAATAAACCGGCTTTGTGTCGCAACATCAGGTATTCAAACGGATCGAACATAGCTGCGCTGACCTTGGCAACCTCCGGGTCTTCCGGGAACATCAGCGGCAATTCCGATTTGAACATGAACACGCAAGACGGCACCGGCGCGACAATATCCCAACCTTCATCGACCAACTTGGCCAGTAGCGGCATATTGGCATTCTTGAGTTGCTCGACCGCTTCCAGATCACCCAATTCCAGTTTTGGCATACCGCAACAGCGCGTGCTTTGCGCCAACGTGACCGGAATGCCGTTGTGTTCAAACACAGCGATGAGATCGGAGCCCAGTTGCGGCTCATTGGCATTCCCGTAACAGGTGCCGAACAGAGCGACTTTCCCCCGAGTATCAGCTGTCGTAGTGACGGTGGAGGTGGTCGAAACGTGTTTACCGGCCTGCTGTTTCAGAGTACGTGTAGCGAATTCCGGCAGATGGGCGTCGGCGTGGACACCGAGGGTGTTTTGCAACACACGGCGCACGGTGGGATGCTTGTTAGCCGCGTTGACGGTCTGGCTGACCACGGGAATACCGGCCAGTTTGCCGATTAAATCGGTGGAGGTGAGCAACTTGTCGCGGGTAGTGAGCTTGTCCTGCTTGAACTTTACGGCCTTGGCCCGCAGCATCAGATGGGGGAAATCCACATTCCACTCATGGGGCGGAACGTAAGGACATTTGGTCATGTAGCACATATCACAGAGATAACAGTGATCCACGACCTTCCAATAATCCGCTTTATCCACCCCGTCGACTTCCATCGACTCTGAATCATCAATCAGATCAAAAAGTGTGGGAAAAGACTGACACAAGCTGAAGCAGCGCCGGCAACCGTGGCAGATGTCGTAAACCCGCTCCAGTTCGGCGAATAGCGAAGTTTCATTGTAAAAATCGGGATTACGCCAATCGATGTTATGGCGGGTTGGGGCTTCCAGACTTCCTTCTCGGGTGCGTTCTTCGGCCATGTGAGGAGCTCTCTGCTTGATGAATAGCTACACGAAACGAATATTGTGTTCTTACGGAGCCTTGCGATGACTCTGTGGGTTGCATCCAGATTGAATAACGGGATGCGGGATGATCGGGCTGGCTATGAAGATAAAGTAACAGGGCCGACGACCGTCGACCCTGATGGCGCATCACGGCAATTACCCGTCCAGTTGATCCAACGCTTTCTGGAACCGGTTGGCGTGGGAGCGTTTCCTGCCTTTGGCTTAAGGTTTCGAACCAATCGGCGATTTCAGTCGAAGTCCTTCGTTCACGAAGCAGACTTGGACCA
>JAAUQA010000327.1 GCA_012032855.1 Candidatus Competibacteraceae bacterium | reverse complement strand
GTGCTATGCTTAATCGGGCTCCCGCTGAAGTCACTATCGAAGACATCGTAGTGGCTATCGATGGTCCGTTCAGCAATCAACGCTGCGTGCTGGGTTTTGCTCAGTGCAGCGACGATAGTCCCTGCCCTATGCACGAGGGATGGATTAAGCTGCAAGGCCAGCTGCAAAAGGAGTTAAACCATCTGACCTTGGCCGATCTGTGCAGGAATCGACCACATACCCCGCCACAATAACTGCCTCACGCTACCCCTCAGCTTGCTGGGCTACCCATGAACCCAATCACTTGGCTTAAGCAGTTCGCCTCCCGGTATTTCGACGATCTACGGTTGCGTCTGGCTGCGCGGCGAGCGCCTTGGCAACTGGCCTTACTCGGTACAGGGGGCGGCTTGATCGCGGGAGTGGTCATGGTGGCTTTCCGGCTGGTGACGGAAATTCCGCAGATCACCTTTCTGGGCTCAAACCATGAAAACTATGAAGCCTTGTCCGCTATTTGGCTTTTATTGTTGCCAACCTGTGGTGGGTTGGCCGTTGGCTTACTGTTTCATTGGTTGAGACCCACTGATCAGGCGGTGGGCGTGGTGCATGTGATGGAGCGTTTAGCCTATGGCGAAGGCCATCTTCCCATCAAGAACGCGGGCGTGCAGTTTTTTTCGGCAGCGCTATGCATTGTCAGCGGTCAATCGGTTGGCCGTGAAGGGCCCGCGGTGCATATCGGTTCCGCTTGTTGCAGCTGGATGGGGTTAAAGTTGCGATTGCCCGATAACAGCATCCGCGTGCTGGTCGGTTGCGGCACGGCGGGTGCCATCGCCGCAGCCTTTAATACGCCGCTGGCTGGGGTGATTTTCGCTATGGAAGTCATTCTAGTTGAGTACACGCTCGCCAGTTTTACCCCCATCATCTTGGCGGCAGCTAGCGCCACTACTGTTTCGTATTGGAGTTTCGGTCCTGCGCCGGTTTTTCAGGTGCCGGCATTTTCACTAGGGGCTTTGGACCATCTCTGGTATGTGGTGGCGATGGGGATCGGCATTGGCATTCTATCGACTGTATTTGTGCGTCTGTTGGTGTTCTTCTCGCGGCGTTTAACCACTCAGCCGGTATGGTTGCGGATGATGCTGGCGGGAACCTGTACGGGCATATTGGCGCTGTGGGCACCGCAAATCATGGGCATCGGATACGACACAGTGAATGCTATTTTCCTAGGCGAGTTGGGGTTGCAGCTATTACTTATCGTGTTGCTGTGCAAGTTGTTGGCTACGGCGTTGGGGCTGGGTTTCGGATTACCGGGTGGGGTAATTGGCCCTACGTTAATGCTGGGCGCATTGGCGGGCGGTGCGGTGGGTGCTTTAGTCACCTTGAACGATCCGCAGCACAGCTCGTCTCCGGCATTGTATGCCATGTTAGGGATGGGTGCGATGATGGGTGCAACGTTAAACGCACCGCTGGCCGCGTTGACCGCCTTGCTGGAATTGACAGCCAATCCGCATATTATTCTGCCGGCCATGCTAGCCATCGTCACTGCTGAATTAACCTGCCATCATGGTTTTCATACCCCGTCGGTTTTTTTAAAACTCATGGAAGTGCGGGGACTGGAATATTCAAGCAACCCGATTTCTCAGTTCCTGCGTCGCTTGGGGGTAACGCATGTTATGGATCGCGGGTTTACTCAACTACCCCGCCATGTTAAGCGTCATCAGTTGGAGCAGTCGTTGACAGCAGGCGTGCGTTGGATTCAGTCTTACGAAGACAGCCGCCATCTCCTGGTGGGCGCTGACCTGCAACGATTTTTGGCCACTGAGTCGACTACCGCTGAGGATTTAATTGATCTCAACGAGTTGCCGTTGCCACGAATCGCAATGGCGACAATCTCGGCGCAAGCCACTTTGGAAGGCGCACTACGTAATATGGAACGACAACATGTCAGTGCGTTAGGCGTAGTTTCGCACTGGGGTACCCAGGTGCTCGGCATTATTACCCGAGAAGCCATCGAACGCAGTTATCGCCTGCCGTTGAACTGATAGCTGATTTCCTACCCCGCGTTGACCGTTCAAATCATCGACGTCAAGAAACTGATAAACTGTCGCCAGTGTTAACACCCCGATTGAGAACAGTTGCCGAGGACGCGTAATGGATCCCATTCACATGATCGCGCTGACCATGGGCACCGCCTGGGCCAGCGGCATCAACCTGTATGCCACAGTGTTCATGCTGGGGATACTCAATGCAACCGGCAACATGGTGCTGCCGGAAGAGTTGCAAATTCTAAGCGATCCACTGGTGTTAGCCGCCGCAGGCTTTATGTATTGTGTGGAATTCTTCGCCGATAAGATCCCCGGAGTCGATACCGGCTGGGGATACCTTGCACACCTTCATCCGTATTCCGGCAGGTGCTATGCTGGCTGCCGGTGCGGTCGGCATATGGGACCCGGCGCGGAATTGGCCGCCGCGCTGATAGGCGGCTCTATGTCCGCGACCAGTCACGCTGTGAAAGCCGGTAGCCGGGTGATGATTAACACCTCGCCGGAACCGTTCACAAACTGGTTTGCCTCCATCACCGAGGATGTGGCGGTGATCGGCGGTTTGTGGGCAGCGCTCTATCATCCTTGGGTGTTCCTGGTGGGATTAGTGATCTTTCTTCTGTTACTGATCTGGCTACTACCCAAATTGTGGCGCGGGATCGTTAAAGTGTTTTCTTTCCTGGGTCGCCTGCTTAGTGGGGGGAGTCGGCAACCGCCACCACCGCCGCCTTCGCCATCATGAGTCGACGGTTTATTCTCAGCATCGGTTTGGTTGGGGTGTTATTGACTGCCAGCGGCGCTGTTGGCTTTTTGATGCCTGCCGAGAGTGCACCCGAACTGACTGTTTATACCTTGGACGGTCGCGCTATTCATTTAGCGAATTTACAAGGCAAACCGGTTTTGGTGACGTTCTGGGCTACGACCTGTCCGGCTTGCGTGCAAGAGATCCCGCATTTGACCGCGTTGTATCGCGAACTGCACCCTCTAGGTCTGGAGATTGTGGGGATTGCTATGGCTTACGATCCACCCAATTATGTGTTGCAAATGGTCGAGCAGCGCCGCATTCCCTATCCCATCGCCTTAGACCCTTTAGGTGAAGCTGCCCGAGCATTCGGGGATGTGCGACTGACGCCGACCTCGTTTCTCATTTCCCGCGAGGGCAGATAGTCGAACAGCACATTGGCGCATGGGATCAGGCCGCATTACGTGAGTCTATCCACTCCATGCTTTGAACGATTTTTCAATAGGTTAAGAGGATTTCTATGTTTCAACTATGGCTTATTGCCTTGCATTTGATTTTTATGGTGACCTGGTTCGCCGGACTGTTCTACCTGCCCCGTTTGTACGTCTATCACGCGATGAGTGAAGATGCCATCAGTATCGAGCGATTCAAGGTCATGGAGCGCAAACTGTTTTACGGCATTATGACTCCCGGTGCTGTGCTGACCCTGGTTTTCGGTATCTGGATGTTGGCAGATTACGCGTGGGCCGCTTACGGTCGGATGGGTTGGCTACATACCAAATTGTTACTGTTGGTGCTGATGGTGGTGTATCACGTCTGGTGCGGCAAGTTGATGCTGGATTTCAAATATGACCGGAATCGACATAGCCATGTCTGGTATCGCTGGTTCAACGAAGTGCCGGTAATTTTCCTAATCGGCATTATTCTGTTGGCAGAACTGAAACCGTTTTAATACCAATTCTCATTAGTACCGATGCATTGTGAGCGGAATGCCAGCGCCGCTCAAGTGTGCTGTCCTGCACACATTCGCTACGCACGCCTCCCAGCGAGCTGCTTATGGCACTTCCGTTCAATGCATCAAATTTTTGGGAATTGGTAAAAGTCGATTGCATTAATTTACAACTCAGACAATTGAGAGGATGCGCCGATGTTTCGATGGTTAGCCGTTAGCTTGTTGCTCATTGCGACGGGGCAGGTGAATGCGCTGGAATTAAATAGCCGATTCACTCAAGGTGACATTATCATCGGAACAGCGATTCCGGGAACTCAATTGGTACTGGATGGCAAACCCGTGCGGGTATCTCCGGATGGGGCGTTTGTATTCGGCTTCGATCGGGATGCCCCCACCGCTGCTCAGTTACAAATCACCTATCCGGACGGTCGTCGGGAGACCCGTAACCTGACGATACAGACCCGCCGCTACGACGTGCAACGCATCGACGGTTTACCGCCGAAAAAAGTGACACCACCGAAAAAAGTGCTGGAGCGCATTGGCAGAGAATCGAAGCAAGTCGCCCAAGCCCGCACCCAGGATTTCACTACGCCTTATTTCCTCAGCGGCTTTCGCTGGCCGGTGCAGGGACGCATCAGTGGCGTATATGGCAGCCAACGGATTTTAAACGGTGAGCCACGCCGCCCCCATTACGGGGTCGATGTTGCTGCCCCGGTCGGGACACCGGTTCGGGCACCCGCCGATGGTGTCGTCACATTAACCCATCCCAATATGTATTTCAGCGGCGGCACGTTGATTCTTGATCATGGGCATGGCTTGAGTTCATCGTTTCTGCATTTGCAGAAGATTCATGCGAAGGAAGGTCAGGCGGTCAAGCAAGGCGATGTCATCGCGACTGTCGGGGCAACCGGACGGGTCACCGGCGCACATTTGGACTGGCGGATGAACTGGTTTAAGGAGCGGGTTGATCCGGACCGTGTTGGTACCTCCAATGCCTTAAAATGCTCATTCAGTTCAGTTAAAGGTTGTGGTCGGACCGATCGCATAACCTTGCGCATAATCAACAC
>JAAUQA010000326.1 GCA_012032855.1 Candidatus Competibacteraceae bacterium | reverse complement strand
TCTTCTTGCGCTTGTTCCTGTTCCTTTTTTTCCTCTTCGGAAGCAACTTTATCCAGATCCAACGCGCCTTTGGCAACCGATTGCAGGGATTTACCCTGGAACTCAGTCAGATGCGATACCAACCACTCATCCACCCGTTCGGACAACAATAGGACTTCCAGTCCCTTTTTGCGGAAGATCTCCAAATGTGGACTATTTTTGGCAGCAGCAAAGCTATCGGCGGTGATGTAGTAAATCTTGTCCTGCCCTTCCTTCATCCGCCCGATATAGTCGTCCAGCGACACGGTCTGTTCAGGGCTGTTCGTATGTGTGGAGGCGAAACGCAGCAGTTTGGCGATGGCTTCTCGATTGGCAAAATCCTCTCCCGGTCCTTCCTTGATCACCCGCCCGCAGGCGTTCCAAAACTCGGCGTATTTTTCCGGCTCATCTTTGGCCATATTTTCCAGCAAACCCAGCACTTTCTTGGTCGAGCCGGCCCGCATGCTGTCGATGACCTTGTTGTTCTGCAAAATCTCGCGGGAGATGTTCAACGGTAGGTCGTTGGAATCCAACACTCCGCGTACGAAGCGCAGATAACGGGGCATCAATTGCTCGGCGTCCTCCATGATGAAAACCCGGCGCACGTAGAGCTTAACGCCGTGGCGCTGATTAAAATCCCACAGATCGAACGGGGCACGCTTGGG
Organism: Candidatus Competibacteraceae bacterium; assembly: GCA_012032855.1. Next base: position 4,101 of record JAAUQA010000326.1, on the reverse strand, counting down.
GATGTAAAGGAGGGAGATATATTCTAAGTTGCCCTCGACCCGATTATGGGTCCAGGCCAGCGGCTCTTCGAAATCATGGCCGACGTGCTTGTAAAATTCCTTGTATTCGTCTTCGCTGATTTCGTTCTTGGCCCGTGCCCACAGCGCAGAGGCGCGATTGACGGTTTCGTCCTCAACCGTCGGCTTGCTGTCTTTGTCTTTGGCCGGTTTTTCGACCTGCATAATGACCGGCAAATTAATGTGATCGGAATACTTGGTGATAATGGAACGCAGTCGCCATTCTTCCAGGAATTCGCCTTCTTCCTCGCGCAAATGCAAGGTGATTTCGGTCCCCCGGGTCGGTTTTTCGGTGGTCTCCAGAGTATATTCACCCTCGCCACTGGATTCCCAGACCACGCCATGTTCAGATCCCAAGCCAGCTCGGCGGGTGGTCAGAGTGACTTTATCCGCCACGATGAAGCTGGAATAGAAACCCACCCCGAATTGGCCGATCAGATGAGCGTCTTTGGCTTGATCGCCGGTGAGATTCTGTAAAAATTCACGGGTGCCGGAACGGGCGATCACCCCGATGTTGTCGATCACCTCTTGGCGGTTCATACCGATACCGTTATCGGTGATCGTAATGGTGCGCGCTTCCTTGTCGAAGGCGACCTGAATCTTGAGATCGGGATCGCTTTCATACAGTGCATCGTCGCTGAGCGCCTCGAAGCGCAGCTTGTCGCAAGCATCGGAAGCGTTGGAAATCAATTCGCGCAGAAAAATCTCTTTATTGGAATATAGCGAGTTAATCATCAACCGCAGCAATTGCTGCACCTCGGCCTGAAATCCAAGGGTTTCCTTATGAGTATCGACAGTCATAGGTGTTCATGCTCCTGGCTGGACTAGGTAATTAAAAAAACAGTCCTATCTAGGTAGGGGTGACGGGCGGGATTTCAAGGTGGAGACCACATGAATAATCATTGAATAACCCATTGTTATAAATTTATCCCCAAATAATTCTTAATTAGAATATCAATTAATGTTATTTTTCGCAGTTAACCTGTACATCAGCCCGCTGTAGCCAATCGACCACCGTAGTTCGCATGGTCCCGGTGGTTACCAAGTCAGTCGGAGAAATCACGTGCCTACCTGGAAAGATCACCTAGCCGATCGAATTCCTGCTGAACTCGCTCGCGAGATCGATACCTTCGAAACTCAGCTTGAGCTAAAACAGCAAGGAAAAATCGAAGACAAGCTGTTCGCCGAAACCCGCCTGCGGCGAGGCGTTTATGGGCAACGCTATGACAATGGCCAACGCCACGACGGCATCGCGCATCAGCGGCTGGCCTTCCCTTCGGCTGAACTGACCAAGGGACCGGAAACGCTGTGGGATGCACCGGGCATGATGCGCATCAAGATTCCGTTCGGCGGCTTAAATCCCGAGCAGATGGACGTGTTAGCCGACTTGGCGGAAGAATATTCCGATGGCATTAGCCACGTCACCACCCGGCAAGATATTCAGCTGCATTTTTTGCATATTGAGGACACCCCGGATTTGATGCGCCGTCTCGCAGCAGTCGGGATTACCACGCGGGAAGCCTGTGGTAATTCGGTACGCAATGTCACCGCCTGCCCGATTGCCGGCGTTTGCCACGATGAAAGTTTCGATGTCACTCCCTACTCTAGCGCTTGTGCGCAATTCCTATTGGGTCATCCCGACGTGCAGGATTTCGGACGCAAGTTCAAAGTCGCGTTTTCCGGCTGTAAGGGAAATGCCTGTGGGCTGGTCAATATGCATGATCTGGGCTATATCGCCCGTACCCGCATCATTGTGGTGTCGAGCGACGCGGTTTCGAATTGTATGTCGGCGGGGGGCTTGGTGCGGTGCCTTACGAAGCCAAGCTATTCGACGAATTCGTGTCCGAAGAAGAGATTCTGCCGCTGGCGCAAGCTATTTCCAGAGTATTCGCCCGCTTAGGCGAAAAGAGAAACCGGGGTCGGGCGCGCATCAAGTTCCTGATTGCCAAGCTCGGCATCGATCAGTTCCGTGAACTGGTGTTGGCCGAACGGAAAACCCTGCCGCATGATCCCGCCTGGACCGCCTATTTGCAGGAACTACCGGCTTATGGCGAACAACCGCTCAAACCGGCTCAGGCCCTGGACAGCACGGTAGTCGATCCGGCCTTCTCGGCGTGGCGTAAGACCAATGTCTATGCGCAGAAACAAGCCGGTTATGCGGTCGCCACGGTGACCTTACCGTTGGGCGATATTACCTCCTGGCAATTCCGTCAGTTGGCGGACATCGCCCGCCGTTATGTCGGCGATAATATCCGCACCACCGTGGAACAGAACATCGTACTGCGTTGGGTTGCCGAAGCCGATTTACCCGCGCTCTATCAGGAATTGCAAGCGATTCATCTGGGCGATCCCGGTGCAGGAACCTTATTAGATGTCACGGCTTGTCCCGGTACCGATACCTGCAAGCTCGGCATTGCATCGTCGCGGGGTTTGGCGGCGGAACTGAGTAAGCGCTTGGCCGCCAAAGCCGATCAAATTGATGACACCATCAAGGATTTGCACATTAAACTCAGCGGTTGCTTCAATGCCTGCGGCCAGCATCATCTGGCTGATTTAGGTTTTTACGGCGTCAGCCGCAAAGTGGGTAACACCACAGTGCCGCATTTCCGAGTGGTGCTCGGCGGTCAGTGGTCGGAAAATGCCGGTTCTTACGGGGTCACGATCGGTGCCGTGCCGTCCAAACGCATCCCGGATTTTATTGACCGGCTCACCGATCAATATCTGGCCGAACGCTTAGAGAATGAATCGTTCAAGGACTACACCAAGCGCATCGGCAAGAAAGCCCTTAAAGTCCTGGTCGATGAAATGGCAGTCGTGCCCGCCTATGAAGTGGACCGTTCTTATTACTCGGACTGGCGTGACCCGCGCGAATTCACCATCAGCGACATCGGTATCGGCGAGTGCGCCGGCGAAGTCGTGCCGCGTATTCATTTCGATTTGCAAACTGCTGAGCAGGTGCATTTCGAAGCGCAATTGCAGTTTGACGATGGGAATTACCAAGCCGCTGACGAGACGGCTTATAAGGCCATGTTGGAAGCGGCCAAGGGGCTTATTCGCCTACAGTTTCTTGATGTGGCTGATGATCCTGATACGGTGGTGGCGGAGTTCAAACAGCGGTTTTACGACACCGAGCTGTTTTTCGATAAATATGCCGGTGGTCGGTTTGCCCAATACTTGTTCAAGCGTCACAAGGAGCGGGGCGAGCGGGTTTACGACCGGGAAAACGCCAGTCATCTTATTGAGGAGACGCAATTGTTCATCGAAGCGGTTTACGCTTGCCACGGCAGATTGTTGGAGCAGGGTGGCCTGACTCCCGGTTTGGCGTTAAATCCGCTGACCGCAGCTCCGGTTTGATGGGTATGCCGATGGAATTACACAAGCTGGGTTGCAAGCTTTTTCTGGACACCGGAACCGACATCGATTTACTGGAGTTTATTCCGGTCTTTCACCGATGGATTCAAACCAAAGCGCTCAAGGATTTAATGATCGACGTGGCCGATTACAGTCATGTCTATGCGGGTCCGGGTATTCTACTGATCGCCCACGAAGGCGACTACGGGATTGACGAAACCGGCAATCAACGCGGCATCGCCTATCATCGCAAACAGCCTGTGGATGGCGATCTGCCCGAACGATTGACTCAGGTCTGTGCAAAGACTTTGCAAGCAGCTCGATTGCTTGAACAGTCACCGGAATTCGCTGATCGACTGCGGTTTCGCGGTGACCGCTTGCATGTGCTCGCTAATGATCGGCTGAATGCGCCCAACACGGCTGAGACCTGGACGGCCTTTGAGCCGGCTTTGAAGACGTTTTTATCCAAACTCTATCCGGGAGTCGAATGTACCTTGGAGCGGGAAACCGATCCCAAGGCGTTGTTTGCGGTCACTATTCAAGCCTCCGAACCCACGGGTATAGACACCCTGTTGGATCGCCTCGCATAATACCCGCCAGTATCCTCATCGCCCCTTGAAAACAGTTCCTTCCCCCCGGGAGGGGGAAGGTTAGGATGGGGGGGATGCCCATGACCACAGAGGGTTAATTTCA
>JAAUQA010000325.1 GCA_012032855.1 Candidatus Competibacteraceae bacterium | reverse complement strand
CAGCCCCTCGTTGTTCAGCAGCAGATCGGTGATCGTATCGCGCTCGGTAAACCACAGCGCGCTGGCCGCACTAAGCGCTTGTTTGAAATCCTCTTCGGCCTTACTTAGGTCTTCGATCTCCTCCAGTTCGCTGACCTGTAGATAGGGTTTACCGAGATAAGGCTGGATTGCAGCCTGCAATTCTTGCGGGCTGAGATTTCTATTGACGATGTGTTGCGCCAACAGCGGGTGCACATCGTGCAGTCGGCGACGCCAGAAGTCCTCGACGATTTCTCGCAGCAGTCCCGATTCATCGGGCACGATTTCCGTTTCGAACGGCATCTTGCTGGCAAATGCGCTGTCATCAAGCACCCGCTGGCAAAATCCGTGAATCGTATAAATTGCCGCTTCATCGAAAGCTAAGACGGCATTGTTGAGCCGACGCAACACCGCCGCCTCGTCTTCGACATGGCGTTGCAACAACCGTTGATAAAACGGCTCCGCGCTGGAGCGCTGCTGAAACACCTGTCGGGCTTCCACCAGCCGGGTACGAACCCGTTCCTTGAGTTCTTCGGTCGCGGCCTGAGTATAGGTCACCACCAGAATATCTCTGACCCGCAAACCCTTTTCCACCACCAGACGCAGATAAAGCCCGGCGATAGCATAAGTCTTGCCGGTTCCCGCACTGGCTTCGACCAAATTAACGGTGTCAAGCGGGGCTTCGAAGATGTCTAGCGGTTGGGGCATTGGGGGTTATTTTTCTTGAACCAGACTTCCAAGCGGAATGGGGGATGAATTGTGAAGCCTGCGAACCATTGGAGTCGTCGATAGAGTCGTCGCCAGGAACAGCCCATTGGAAATTGGGATTGTCCCGTTCACCGTGTTGATGATCAGAACCTTGCCACAGTCGGCGCACTTTCCCGATCCGAAAGTAAAAGCGATTAAAAGGATTAGGTCTTGCGGAGGCGCAACAACGATTATTTTTTCGTCTCCGCCTCGAATGCCTTAACCGCCCGACTGACTGTCGAATAATGCACCTGGAAAAATTTCGCCACCTGATTCAGCGTATGGCGCCTTTCCAAATGAGCTCGCGCCATGCCTTCTTTGGGATTCTTGAAACGGCTGGCATAGTAGTCAATAGGTTTGGCGACGGGGCGGTATTGAACGCGCGGCACTTCGTCGAGTATAGCAAGAGTATCTTTTGATACAACCCCTTACCCTGCCATCGCGAAACCTGACGCGGTGCGGTGTTGGCGCGAAGAATCGGCGGTCGAACGAAGGCACTGCTGTCGTGCTAACGCAGCAAATTAAAAATGGATCGGTAATAACGATTTTTTTGTCCGTTCCCCGTCGCCGATTCGATGAACAATTGAAATTTGCCGGCGCGAGCGTTTTCAAAAGTGTAGACTCCTTTTTCCAGGAGATTGGCATAAGGTCCTTTGAAGTACACCGTGAATTGCTCGGTTTGCGGGTCGAGTTTATGGTCATCGACGGCGATAAGCCTCAAGGCAACGACTTCGCGTAAACCCTGCCCCCCGTATACTGAAAACATCTCCCCAAGATACGCCTTGAAATGGGCGTAGCTAAAGGACTCGCCGAGGGGGATTCCTGCATTGGCCTGCGGAATCACCAAAGATTGCAACGGACTGAATGCCGATAAGGCGAACAGGAGGCCAGGACCGGCGCTAAAAAAAAGGCGTCTTTTCATCGTTAGGTTTACCGATTGACTGATACCAAAACAAACTACCCCGAGTGGAGCACCTCATGCTGGAAGACATAAAAAGCGAAGAGTTTACGGCTCTTAAAGATGCCTCGCTTAGCCTCGAAGCCGATGGCCACAACCATGAGGTACGGGTGACTGAGATACGCCGCTTTGAACCTCACAGCGAGCGGCCCGAACCACCCTTTGCGGTGATTCTGTCGGCGTCACACGATTGTCGCTTGCCTCAGGGAATTTATCGCCTGCACCACCCGACGCGCGGACCACTCGATCTATTCATGGTGCCACTTGGACCGGACGCCCACGGGATGCGCTATGAGATCGTGTTCAACTGATCCGCCCGCCATTCCAGAAAGTGATAGATCCCCGCGATCCTCCAGTAACCTGAACCCAAGACGGCTATACAGCCGTTGCGCCGGGTTGAGCGGCTCGACGTGCAGGGTGACGCTCGTTCCTAGCGTGCGGGCATGGGCGAGTAGACCCGTCATCAGCACGTTTCCGATGCCCCGCCCCCGCTGTTCCGGTAGCAGCGCGATGTCCATGATGCGCAACTCGCTCGCGCCCTGTTGCAGATAGAGCCGGCCAATCGGTTGATTGTGCCGTTCAATCACCCAAAACCTGGCGCTGGGGTAATGCTTGCGGTAGTGGTCGCGCTGCAACTCACACTGCGAACGCAAAAACCTTTGCTTCACCGCCTCCGGCCAAGAAACGACCGCCAGTTCCTCGGCGCGGGTCGAAGCGTAAAGCTGGGTCATGAAGTCGCGGTCCGCATCGGTTTCATCGCGTAGTGCCACCTCTGCTGGCAAGCTGGCGGCGAGTCTGTCGATCAGGTCGGTATTAGCCGTCATCTCGGTGAACCGTGCGGTATACCACTCGATACAATAGTTAGGGACGGCACCCGCTCAGCATTCGCAGCCTGTTGTTACGTCCTGGGCGGAAAAACGCCTTGCAGGGCGATGTTGAAATAAAACGTCAAATACGGCTGCAGGTTGTTGTGTGGTTGATCGCGCCGGCGGGCGCGAGGGCTTGGTCGGACATGGATACCAAATTGGCGTTCGTAGTGGTTTGATAGGCGTTGTTGGTGTAGCGGGCCAACGTATTGTTCGTCGGTATCGGCGAGTCTCCGAGCGTGTTGTTCGCCCTCAGCGTGTGGGAATGAGACGGAACCTCAGATTCCAGCAAGCTAACGGTCTCACTGCCACCCGTTTCGCCCAGATCGTGGAGCGACAATCCAGACCCTTGGCCAGGCTGCATCGGCGCACGGCCCTGGAGGTCGGGCAGCGCAAAATTTGATTTACCGTTGCCGCCGTAGGTCGTGCCCAGCAGAGAAAACAGCGCCGTGTTCTGGGATAGTGGTAGCAACTGCCCATCGCACCATGCCCAGCCTTTGGGAGCGAAATTAAACGGAAAGATCCTGATTTCAGCGACGAAGGGGTCGGCCATGTTCTTTGCTCCTAGGTAGGCGACGGGAAAATTCCAAACAGGGAAATGATGAAGTTTATGCAGAGGTAAGGTTGGAAGTTGGTATGGGGTTGACTTCCGCCAACGGCGCTGATCGCGTTCGCCGCCATATTCACCGAAGGCGTGTCCTCCAGGTACAAATCCACCCCGGCTTGCCTTGATTGCGCAACCAGGTTGCCTTGCGGGCTGAGAGCAGAACCCAGCGCCGAGTTAGCCAACATGGGATGTGTATGAGCCGGAATCTGACTGACCGTCAGGGCGACCTCTTCAACTCCACCCGTCTCAGCGAGAACAAAGCCATTGCCTTGGTGAAGTGGAAGTCGGCCGCGCAAATCCGGCAGGGCGAATGTGCTCTGCCCATCGCCGCCATAGGTCGTGCCAATGAGTTGGAACAGTATCTCGTTCTCCGAGATCGGCAGCAACTGCCCTTCGCAGAACAGCCACCCGGCCGGGGCAAAGTTGCCCGCGAACATGCGAATTTCACCTACATAGGGTTGAGCCATGGGTTTCTCCTAGTTCGGCGACGGAAAATACCCTGCAGCGCGATGCTAAAGCTCAGGGTTAGGAACGGCTGCATGTTGAGATGTGCTTGGCTGCCGCCGACATTGGTTACCGTGTCCGCGTTGAGTGCCACCAGGTTGGCGGCTGGGCCGTAAAGGTTATCGGGGGAGCCCGCCAGCAGCAGTCCCGTTCCGGCGTTGTTCGGAACAGGGGCGTTGGCGGTCGCGCTCGACGCACTGGCAACATGGGTATGGGTTGGCAGTTCCGCGATCGACAGGGTGTGAGCCTGTTCGCCGCCACGTTCGCCCAGCGTGTGGCCGCTGCCGACGTGAATGGGTACGCGCCCGCGCAGATCGGGCAATGCAAAGTTCACCCGACCGTCACCTCCAAATGTTGTCCCTAAGAGTGAAAACAAGGCTTGGTTTTGGTTGATGGGCAATAGCTGGCCATTACATAAGGCCCACCCCTTGGGTGGAAAACTAAAACTCATTAACCGAATTTCCGATAAAAAAGGTTCCGCCATTTTTTTGTCCTCTTTCTGGGTGTGAATGGTCTGCCTTTCATACGGTCACGGATTACGACACGTCCCATCCGCTACCCCGGTATAGCTCGTTGCCACCGTGGCGCTCGCCGTGCTGCCGGCATCGTTCTGGCCTGCCACAAAGGTTTGCATAGTGGCGGCGTTCTGAGCCCCTAAAGTCAACCTTTCGGCGCGAAATGTCGATGTATCGCGCTGCCGGGTGCGGAAGTGCTCGAAGCCACCCAAGCCGACCGAGGTATTGCTGGCAATGTCCAGGCACAGATTGGTGGTGTTGCGCGACTCGATGCGCGTTCCGTATACGGACACGAAGGGGAAGGCCGAATTGTCGTCGATGTTCGTGACCGAGTTGTCCCTCAACGTGAGGTCGAAAAGACCGATTTGGGCATCGGCATCGTTGTCGAGACGCGACTGCGCGAATATTCCCTCGATGTCGGTGTTGCGGATCGTATTGCTGCTGACTGTCGTGACCGCATCGGCGTCGCCGCGTATATCCAGCGCAATGCCGAATGAATTGGCGATCCCGAATCGGCAGTGCCGTTGCCGACAGCATTCCCCGATGCCGTCAAGGTGATACTGACGCGGCGTT
>JAAUQA010000324.1 GCA_012032855.1 Candidatus Competibacteraceae bacterium | reverse complement strand
CCGACTGTGCCGACCAGCGCAAAGAGATTGTGTAAGCTTTCTGTGCTGGTAATGATAACAGCCTGGATTTCGCCGTGTTGCCAGGATTGTAGTAAATCATCAGGCGTAACGGTCGGAAGATTACGCTGGTAAACCTCGGCGTAGTCTAAACAGGCTCCCCGTTGTCGCAATGTGTCGCCCAGCAGGTCGCGACGCCCTCGCCGCGAAAAATGATGATTCGAAGCCCTGCCACTGTCTGCAGCGCGGGCATTGCCAATAGCGACTCGCTGGTAAAGCTAGTCGGCACGATATGAGCGGGTACGCCGTGGTGATCCAGCGCACGTGCCGTGGCTTGGCCGATGGCGATGCGTTGCAATCGCGGCGGCAGTTCACGCCGACTTTGAATCCAACGCAACCCCCAATGCACCGCATTGGCGCTGATGAAAATAGCCCAATCATAAGTATCGAGTCGTTCGACCAGCGCGAATACCGGGCTCAGATTCTGCGGGGGATTAATTTCCAACGTGGGAAAACGAATCGCCCTGCCACCCTGTGCTTCGATCAGGCGACACAGATTGTCCGCTTGCTGCGCGGGTCGCGTGACAACAATACCGCGCTGTCTAAGCGGTAAGCATGAATTGCCCGGCGACAGCATGGGTGCGAAGTCAAGATAGGGTCGCATAAACACGGTGCAGAATGGTATCGGCTCCTTTCGCTAACAACTCATCCGCCAAGTCAATCCCCAACTGTTCGGCAGCCGTGCCGGGGCCGCGCCGTTCGCCAGTCACGAGTTCTGCACTGACCGGGTCACCCACTAGACCGCGTAGAAACACTTGCCCGTCGTACAGCGTGGCGTAACCGCCGATGGGGACTTGGCAACCCCCTTGCAGACGCTTGTTCAACGCACGTTCGGCAGTCAGGCACAGCTGGGTGGGTGGGTCATTCAACGGCTGAATATAGTTGAGAATGCGCTCATCCCGGATCCGGCACTCAATGCCGATCGCCCCTTGACCAATAGCGGGTAAACTGACTTCCGGTTCCAGATAGTCGCTGATCCGTGCACTCAGTCCCAAACGTTTCAGCCCTGCCGCCGCGAGAATAATAGCGTCGTACTCGCCGGCATCCAGTTTCGCCAACCGCGTGTTGACGTTGCCGCGCAGGGTGAGAATGGTCCAAGCGGGATGACGGGCCATCAATTGGCACTGTCGCCGCAAACTGGAAGTTCCTACCCGGGCGTCATGGGGTAGCTGATCCGACCCGGAGTCGCGTGGACGAACCAACGCATCACGCGGATCTTCACGGCTTAGGATGACCGGTAAATCCAAGCCGTCCGGGTATTCAACGGGAACGTCTTTCATGGAGTGCACGGCAATATCGGCATCCCCGGCCAGCAGTCCTTGTTCCAGCTCTTTAACGAATAACCCTTTGCCGCCCACTTTGGCCAGCGGACTATCGAGAATTTTATCGCCTCGGGTGCTCATTTTAATAAGTTCGATTTGCAGTGCCGGGTGGTGCCGACGCAAGCAACGGGCGACGTGTTCGGCCTGCCAGAGGGCCAGAGGGCTCTTACGGGTGGCTATGCGCAGGGTATCGGGGCTCATGTTGTATTCGGGTCAGCAGAAAATTCCATTATGGCGCGATTTCGCTTGGATGGTGATTGTTTGGCAGCGCATGTTACTAAAGATACAGTACAATCCTCATTTTTTCCGCCGGCAATACGTATATGAATGGATTCGCAAACCAACAAGACTTGGGGTGGACGGTTTATTGAGAGCACTGACGATTTCGTCAGGACGTTCACCGCTTCCGTGGATTTCGACCGCCGTCTGTATAAACAGGATATCGAAGGTTCTATCGCCCATGCCACCATGCTGGCTAAAGTGGGACTATTGAGCGAGACCGATTGTGAGGCCATTCAGCAAGGTTTAGAGGCGATTCGTGGCGAAATCGAACGCGGCGAATTTCCCTGGTCTGCGGCATTGGAAGATGTGCACATGAATATCGAGGCACGCTTGATCGAGCGCATCGGTGATGCTGGCAAACGATTACATACCGGGCGGTCACGTAATGACCAAGTTGCTACGGATATTCGTCTTTATCTGCGCGAGGCCATCGACACGATTCTGAACGAACTGAACCGGCTACAGCACGGTTTAGTGAGACTCGCCGAGCGCGAAGCGGCAACCATCATGCCTGGCTTTACCCATATGCAAGTGGCGCAGCCAGTGACTCTGGGACATCATTTGCTGGCCTGGTTCGAGATGTTGCGCCGCGACGGAGAACGTCTACAGGATTGTCGCAAGCGCGTAAACCTCATGCCGCTAGGGTCAGCAGCCTTGGCCGGCACCGGTTATCCGGTAGACCGCCATTACACGGCTCAGTTGCTGGGCTTTGAGGCGCCGACCGAGAATTCCCTGGATGCGGTCAGCGACCGGGATTTTGCGATTGAGTTCGTGGCCACTTCGGCATTACTGATGACGCACCTATCGCGTTGGGCCGAGGAGTTGATATTGTGGGCGTCAGCCGCCTTCAATTTTATCGAATTGCCGGACCGGTTCTGTACCGGTTCTTCCATCATGCCGCAGAAGAAAAATCCCGATATACCGGAATTGGTGCGCGGTAAAGTCGGTCGAGTCAATGGCCATTTGATGGGGTTATTGACGCTGATGAAAGGCCAACCGCTAGCTTACAATCGGGATAATCAGGAAGACAAAGAACCACTTTTTGATACGGTGGATACCGTATTGAACTGCGTGCGGGCTTTCGCTGATATGGTGCCGGCGTTGCAACCCAAGCGGGAATCAATGTACCGCGCTGCTCAACAAGGATTCGCTACGGCAACTGATTTGGCGGATTATCTGGTGTTAAAAGGCTTGCCCTTTCGAGATGCTCATGAGGTGGTAGGTCGTGCGGTGCGTCACGGCATAGAAACAAGCCGCGATTTGGCAACGATGGAATTAACCGAGTTGCAAATGTTCTCGCCGTTGATCGAAGCTGACGTGTTTACCATACTGTCCCTAGAAGGTTCGGTAGCCGCCCGGAATCACCTGGGCGGTACGGCTCCCGATCAGGTACGCGCCGCGGTAGAACGAGCGTGGGTATGGCTAAGCGGCAAAAAAACCGCTCATCAATCCTGAAGCCGAAGTGTGCGTAGCGGGTAGGCGCTCAGGAGTTACCTGAGAGCATGTGTTCGGGGGCTTTGACCGCAACCACCTCGCCCCGTGCGCACACTTCGCCCCGCACCGATACCCATGCCTCAACGACTACTTTACGTTCTGTGATTGCTTTCACGCGGGCACGCACTTCCAGGGATATGCCTTGCGGGGTCGGGCGCAGATAATCCACGTGCAGAGAAGCGGTCACAAAACGCAGCGGCGGTTCGGTATCCATTGCCCGTCCCTGGGCTTTATAGGATGCTGCCGCTGCGGTACCGGTACTGTGGCAGTCGATCAGCGAGGCCACCAAACCGCCATAGACGTAGCCGGGGATGGCCGTGTGCTCGGGGCGGGGCGTGAACGAGCAAACCGTTTCTTCGCCATCCCAAAAACTTTGGATATGTAAGCCGCGCTCGTTCAATCGGCCGCAACCATAGCAGTGGCTGAGCTGTTCCGGATAATAATCCTGAAAGGCGTTTTGCGTCATAAGGTGTCTCGGCTAGGCAGGCGGTTACAGCCCGCTCTTTAAGCTGGCCTCTATGAATTTGTCGAGATCACCGTCCAACACCGCTTGAGGGTTGCCGGTTTCCACCCCGGTACGGAGATCTTTGATACGGGATTGATCCAATACATATGACCGAATCTGACTGCCCCAGCCAATATCCGCTTTGGCGTCTTCCGTCGCTTGAGCAGTGCTGCGGCGGCTTTGCATTTCCAATTCGTACAGCTTGGCTTTCAATTGCTTGAGCGCCGTGGCTTTGTTCTTATGCTGGGAGCGATCGTTCTGACATTGGGTAACAGTTCCGGTAGGGAGATGAGTAATACGCACCGCCGACTCGGTGCGATTGACGTGTTGACCACCAGCCCCGGAAGCGCGATAAACATCAATCCGTAACTCAGCCGGGTTGATATCAATCTCAATGCTGTCGTCCACTTCCGGGGAAATGAAAACAGCCGCAAATGAAGTATGCCGACGGTTGCCGGAATCGAAAGGTGATTTGCGTACCAGCCGATGTACACCGGTTTCAGTGCGTAACCAACCGTAGGCGTAAGCACCTTCAAAACTTACTGTGGCGCTTTTGATGCCGGCGACTTCGCCAGGGGAGATTTCAATCAGTTCGGTCTTAAATTCGTGCCGCTCACCCCAGCGCAAATACATGCGCAACAGCATCTCCGCCCAATCCTGGGCTTCGGTACCACCGGAGCCTGCCTGAATATCGAGAAACGCGTTAGCTCCATCCATTTCACCGGAGAACATCCGTTGAAATTCCAACGCCGAGATGCGCCGCTCGTAGTTCTCCAACTCCTGGATGACCTCGTTGGCCATCGCTTCGTCGTTTCTTCCTGGGCAAGGCTCAATAACTCCTCTGCTTCCTGCAGACCGCTTTCCAGAGCGTCCAGGCTATTTACTGCCGCTTCCAACTGCGCCCGTTCTTTACCCAGTGATTGCGCCCGTTCAGGGTCGCTCCAGGTTTCGGGTTGTTCCAACTCGCGGTTGACTTCGGTTAACTGTTCGCGTTTGACCTCAAGGTCAAAGATACCTCCCCAGGGACACGGTCCGCCCTTGCAGGTCGCTGATTGGCCGAAATAAAGATTTAATTCTTGCATGAAATAATATTCTTACGATGAGCATAAATAGAGTTTAGAGAACAGGCCTTGCATAAAC
>JAAUQA010000323.1 GCA_012032855.1 Candidatus Competibacteraceae bacterium | reverse complement strand
TCGGCCGAGGTCGCCAGGAAGGGGTCTCGGTCGACAGCTTCGTGCTCTCGGACCGACACACTTATAGGTTGCCGCTCGCTCGTCGCGCGTACGACGACGGTACTCTCATCGCCTCGCGATGCTTCGTCACCCAGCGGCGGGACACCTTCACGCCCCTGCCGCAGTCGCACTGCGATCTGCGCGTCGCTCAGCTCGCGGTGCGCGCGGTCGATCTGCGTGAACACGTTGCGCGCGTCGATGAACAGCACGCGCTCATCGGTCTTGCCCTTGTCGAAGAACCACAGCGTGGCCGGCAAGGTGACGGTGTAGAACAGGTTCGACGGCAGCGTCAGCATGCCGTAGATCAGGTTGTGGCGCACCAGCGCGCGGCGGATGTCGGCCTCGGAGTGGCGCGCGTCGCTGGCCGAATTGGCCATCACCAGCGCGGCACGGCCGCCGGGCTTCAACGACGTGGCGAACAAGTTGATCCACAGGTAGTTGGCGTTGGGCACCGTCTCCACCGCGGCAGCGCTGTCCTTGCCCTGGGCAGCCTTCGAGGTCTTGGCCTTGGTCTTGTTGCGCGGCACGCCGTAGGTGTTGAAGCGCTTGTCCTTCTCCACCTGGCCCAGGCTCACGTCGTCCACGTTGAAGGGCGGATTGGCGAGTACGTAGTCGAACTGTTGGAGGCTGCGGTACGGGTCCTCGTAATAGGTGTTGGCCTGGCGGATGTCGCCGCGCAGGCCGTTGACCGCGAGGTTCATCTTGGCGAGCTTGACGGTCTCCAGCGTCTTCTCCTGCCCGTAGACGAACACGCTGGTATCCACGCCCTGGGCTTCCAACTCCTTGCGATGCGCTGCAATGAAGTCAGCGGACTGAACGAACATGCCACCCGACCCACAAGCGGGATCAAAGACAGTGCCGCCGTGAGGTTCGATGATCTCAACCATGAGACGAACCACAGAACGCGGAGTGAAAAACTCGCCTCCGCCTTGGCCTTCGGCGAGGGCGAACTTGCCAAGAAAATATTCGTAAATCTGGCCGAACACATCGCCGGTCGTGTCGTCGGGGATATTGTCGAACTGCCGCAAAAGGTCGAACGGCAAATGCTTGGTCTCCGGCGTGCGGGTCAGCCGGTAATATTCATCCTTGGGTAGACTACCTTGCAGTTCGGGCTTGTATTGCTCGATGACTTCCATGGCCTTTTCGATGGCCTTGGCAATATCCTGATCTTCGGGCAGGTTAAGGAGATAGCTGTAGCGGGCGTGATCGGGAAGATAAAAACCGCATTTAGCTACGGCGATTTCGTGCAGGGGTTTCTCGCGGCGGGTGCCTTTTAGTTGCTGGTATTCCGTCAGGATGGCTTGTTCGTGGCGGCGATAGTTGATGTCGGCGAACTTGAGAAAAATCAATCCAAGCACCGGAGTGCTGTATTCGGATGCCTTGAGGTCGGAATTTGCGCGGAGGTTGTCGGCGGCGGACCAAAGATCGTCTTCGAATTGTTTGAGTTGGTTGCGGTTCATTGGTATATCTTAGCTTGGTAGGCTTAAAACAGCCGTCACCAATAAATTAACGGGGCACTGGATTAAATCCTGAACAGTCTTAAAGCATCCAAAACGTGGGGAGAAACCCCGAAGTGCCCCCTCACCCTGCCATCGACATACCGCTATCCGTTCAACCGAAAAACGATCGGCACATCAACCACGGCACTGATCGGCTGGCCCCCTTGTTGAGCTGGCCGGAAACGCCAGCGTCGCACCGCCTCCAAAGCCGCTCGATCTAATTGTGCATGACCACTACCGGTTTTGACCTTCACGTGGGCGGCGCTGCCGTTGGTCATTACTGTAACTTGCAAGATCACTCGTCCTTCAACACCTCGCCGACGTGCAACAAGTGGATAACGTGGTTTTGGGTTGTCAGGCAGCGGCGCAGCTTTAACAGATCGGTTAGCTTGCTTGCTTTTAACAGTATTGTGTTTGGCTGTTTGCCCTTGTGCCGCTCTCGCCGTTGTCGATTGATCGGTTGGGCGAAGTTGGGTAGATGGTTCAGGAGTGGATGAAGGCGATGGTGGAGATTTGGAATTGTTTAACGGTCGTTTCTTTGTTGCTGGGGCAGGCTTCGCCGTCTGTACTGGCGGGGCCGGTTTGGTTGGCTGTGCTACTGTGTTTTTCTCAGCAGGCCGACGCGTCCCGGTTTTCCGGGAAGATTGCGCCGGTTCGGGACGATCAATGGCGAGGGATTCAGACGTTTCAGCAGGGGGTGTTTCAAGAACAGTGTTTGCTGCCTGCATTTCATGCTGCGGCGTAACGGCATCGGGTGCCGGCTTTTCCTCCGGCGCTGCGTTGGCAGGTTGTTTTTGGATCGGCGAAGACTCTACCGGATGCGTATCCTTCGCAAAAGTTGACGGCGGGCTGGCTTGGCTGGAATCAAGATAAACGATCAGTTGGTTGGTGGATGGTGCTGGGGGAGCCGGGAAAAAATCATCCGACAGATAAGCCAAGGCAAAATGCGCCATCAACGATAAAGCCAATGCGATACATAAACGTCCACATTCTATTCGGCTTTTCCGAGCCGAGAAATTCACCTCAGGGAAGCGTTGTTGATCAGCGGGGTTAGTCGTTACAAAGGGGTTACCCTCAGCATCTACTAGCGCAATCAGCGAGAAGTTTTCCCTTAGCGCATCGGTCGCAACCGTCATAGTTCAATCCGTTGTTAGATCGTTGCCACATCCCAACCAGTCAGTTGCCCGATCTTGCCGACATCACTGACCACCGCACTGCTAGCCTGATCCGGTTGCAGATACGTGGTGGCGACGCGCTTCAAGTCTTGCAAAGTCACCTGCAGTATTTTACTGCGGTACTCACGTCGTTGATCGGCAGTCCGGCCAAATAGGTCGCCAAAAAAGGCGTTGATCGCTTCACCGGCAGGAGAGCCCGGTTTGTCGATGCTTGCAACAACCCCCAAAATGGCTTCTTCCACCGCGCGCGGCGGATGGTCGGCAGTTTCCAGCCACTCCAGCGCACGGTCGAAATCGTCCAAGGTTTCCAAACAGCGTGGATCGCGATAGGAATAAAAGCGGAACGTACCGCTATCGGTGTGATAACCGGCGCCCGCGCCGTAAGCACCACCCTGCTCGCGAATGGCCCGATGCAAATACCCGTTGCGCAGAAAATCGCCCAAAACCTGTAATGCCGGTGCATCTGGATGG
Organism: Candidatus Competibacteraceae bacterium; assembly: GCA_012032855.1. Next base: position 1,634 of record JAAUQA010000323.1, on the reverse strand, counting down.
CTCTGCGATACGCTCGGGTAAGCTTTGGCGCAGAAATTGACCTGAGTGCTGGTGCCCCAGCCTTGTTGCAAACGGGTATGGGTAGGTGCCATGCGCAACTTGGAAGCCGACGTGGGATTGGGGTAAGACGCCCAACAACGAGCCAAGCTATCCGCCATTGCGTTCTGATGTTCTTCCTCACTCACGACCAGTACCTGACGCGGCGCTGTTTTGAGGCGTTCGCAGAGTGTCTCCAAGCGGGCAGCGAAATGAGTCAACCCACTATTCTGTCGCACAGTGTCATTCAATGCCCTGAGTCGTTGTAAACCCAGCAATCCCTCCCAACGATGCGCCAACGCAGCGGTCGGACTCAGCCCTGCACTAGCAGCCAGGATAGCCAAGGCATGACCGTGCTGGGTGATATCTTCTTCGCGTTGGGCACACAGTTGATCGATTAATTCTCGTAAGCGGGATAGTTCGTCGAAGCGCGGGCTGACGAAAGTTTCGGTTAGCAATTCCGTCAACGCCGCTTGATTGCGCGCTAACGCTTTGCCGGCCACAACTAACACACCGTGGGTTTGTTGAATGTCGTCCAGCTCGCCCCGCACCAGACAGCGGGCGCTGATGCCTCCGGTTACCGCAGCCTGCAACGCCTGGGTGGTTAGATAATCGCGGCCACCGCTACCCACCTCACTGAGGCAAGCCGTGAATAAGGGCAACACATCCAATAGACTATCGTCCAATTCGGGTAGATCGACAACCAGCTGTTGATACACCATGCCATTGGTGCCGCTTTCGTACCAAGTGATCGGGAGATCGCCGACCGGACGACCAACACCGGTGGGAATTTTCAGCTCTTCAGGAACGTCCTCCAAACCGACTCGCGGCAGCAACTCGGGGTCATCCTGCTGTTTTTGGCGGATTTGCAGCGCCTGGCCTTGTTCTATGACTTGGTGTTTGGCCTGCTCATCCAAAGCAGCTTTCAGATTGGCCAATCGCTGCTTCTCCGCCGCCAGCCGGGCTGCGCTCAGGGTGCGGTCGGGTGCCATGACTAAGCGCACCCGATGAGGATTATTTAACAGCAGACGACGGGCGAGTTGCTTGATGAACTCCGGGTTGTTAATTTCTTCCCGCAAGGCATCCAGCAAAGGACCACTGTTCAGGGCCGCCACCGGGTCGCCACCGTGAATCGCCGGCGTCAATGCCTCCAACTGCAAGCGCAACCCATAGGGAAAGCCATCGCCGGTGATTTCCCGCTCACTGAGCTCCATCTGATGTAAAACCGACTCCAAGGTTTCCACAGGGATGCCCCGTTCAGCAACGTCCGATAGCACCCCCAACATCAGATCCTCGACGGCCTGCGACTGTTCCGGGTTGGATCCTTCGAGCCCGCAGACAAACGTAGTCTCCCGCGTCGAGTCGTCGAACCCGCATAAGGGTGACGGGGCCGCGCCCAAGCCTGATGTTTCCAATGCGTAACGCAGGGGCGAACTGCTGTTATCCAATAAAGCATCGCTGAGCAAACGGGCTTCCATCACCGCCCGGGGATCAGTGGTTTTACCCAGTAACCAGCCCAGTACGATATGGGTCTTGTCCCGGGGATCGTCTTCGCTGTCCCACAGATAGCCGGTCTCGACGTATTGCGGTTGTCCATA
>JAAUQA010000322.1 GCA_012032855.1 Candidatus Competibacteraceae bacterium | reverse complement strand
CCTACTCCGGCCAGCGCACTACAGTTAAATCCATCGGTAACTGGTTACGGTGACTGGTTGGAGGATCGACTGTGGTGATGGTCGCCGGTTCACCGGTAGCGGCGGCGTTATCGAAATCTGCGGTACCGGCGAGATTGATACCGGTGATCTCGTAGTTTTCGAACACATAAGGCAGACCGTCGGCAACCAGGGCCGAAGGCGCATCCATGACATGCAGATGTAGATGCGGTTCCGAGGTGTTACCGGAATTGCCTACTCGTCCAATAACCTGCCCCTTTTGCACGGTTTCACCCACAGCGACCGCCACGCTGCCGGGTTCCAAATGTGCGTATAAGACATACCCACCGTTGCCGAGATCAAGGATGATGTGATTACCGTCAGCTTCGCTTACCGCAACGCCGGTTGGTATTGCGCCCGGCACTTGGTCGGCAAATTCATCTACCGCAACCACCACCGTGGCGTCGGCCACGGCTAATAAATCCTTGCCGTAAATGTGGTAGCTACGTGGATCTTGTGGGTCGCCCACGAAGACGCGGTTTTGCTCGTCGAGTTGTTCCCAATCGATGGCGAACCGTTGCGCCAGCCATAACCCGCCATTGATCGGCAGCAAAGCGCGAATGTGGCGGATGGATTCGCAACATCCGTCGGCGGCGATGAAGTTCTCGCCCTTGAACGGCGCGCCTAAAACCGTTACCGGTTCAAAGCGAACGGCTGCCATGCCGCCCGCCGAGATTTCAGAACCGGGAGGCAGGTTATCCAAGTCTATTGCTGCAGTCACCTGATGCGCCAAGGTCAACGGCACAGACTCACGGGTATCGAATTGCAGATGCAGATAGAGCACCCCAAACTGGGCCGGACCCAACAGGGTGGTCAGCCCTGTTCTGTTGATGCCGCCGATCTGGAACCGTGTAGCGATGGCCGTGCTGTCGAGCGTGGCTAACACTTGATCGGTGTCGGGATCGTACACCTTGATCTGTTCCAACACAGCATTGCCGCTGAGGGGGTTTTTCAGTTCGAGTTCATAGACCAAATGAAACCGCTCGTCAGACCCCTGCACAGCGATTAGGCTGCTCAGTACCCGCATGAGAATCGGCGTAAATTGAGCCTCGGCGTTGATCACGCTAAGCCGGTATTCCCCATTGCCGCCGCCGCAACTCACCAGTCCCAAGCTGACTAGCATCGCTATGCTCAGCAGGACATGTTTGAACACTGGCCTCAAATCGGTTGTTTTACTCATTAGATGGCCCACTCAATCGTCTTCCGACAGGGAATCGTCGATAAAAATCGGTTGTTCGTCGCCGAAATCCCCCAGCAAAGGACTTTCCCTCGCGACGAGGTCGATGATGACATCGGCAACCAGATAAGCCGGATGGATACCGTTGGCAAGTTCATCGAAATTGGTGATCGCGACGACGACGGCGTCGAGGTCCGGGCGGTAAAAGGTCAGGGTATTATAACCGGGCAATTCCCCACCATGCCCCCACCAACCTTGTTTATAGCCCATACCGACGGCATAGGCATTTACGCCCGGTTGATTCGGGCCAACCGTGACCTGTTCCTGGCGCAGCGCTTGGGTCTGTGCAGTGACTAAATCGCCGCGTCCCAGCGCTTTGCCCCACACGCGCAGATCGTCAAAGGTGGAAATGAGATCGCCCACCCCCCAACCCCAGCTGGGATTCCAATTCGTCGCATCCTGCTGTTGCCCGTCGTCGAGTCCCTGAAAGGTATACCCACGGGCAACAGGTTCGGGCAGGGTATTGTCGGTCGGTTTAAGCGTATTACGTAGCTTCAGCGGTTCAAGAATGTTCTCACGCAATAAGTCGCCGTAAGGTTTGCCGGACACCTGTTCAACCACCAAACCGAGCATCACCGTGTTGGTGTTGTTGTAGAACCAGTCGGTGCCCGGTTCGAAGCAGGCCGGCGGCGCATACGGGCAGCCGGCAACGGTGTTGGCGATGCCGATATTGACCAGATCCAGCGGTTGCCATTGTCAGCTGCGGATTACCGAAAAAAGCGTCCTGAAATACGGGGTCGAAGGTATAACTGGCCAGACCACTGGTCATGTTGGCCAAGTTCTTCAAGGTGATGCGATCAGCGTTGGGGATAGGCTGGGTCAGGGTTATTTTGTCACTGTTCGGGTCAGTATCGAAATACTGATCAAGCGTGTCATTGATATTGAGCAGACCCGCATCCTGTAACTGAAGAATCAAGGTAACGGTAAAGGTTTTGGTGACGCTACCGATGCGTACATGCTGATCAAAATGCATCGGTTCACCAGTCTCCCGATTCGAAACTCCATAAGCTCGCGTCCACTTCCCGACATTGGGCACCCATAACCCCACCATCATTCCCGGCACGCCAAGCTCTTGAAACAGTTGGCCGACAGTGGTTTCTAGTTCGCGTTGAGTACGTTCACTGAATTGCGCGGAAATAGTGTCGTCGTCATTACCCCCGCAACCGCTTAGCCCTAAGCCAAGCAGTAATAGAATCCACATAAGACAAAAATGGCGTCGGTTGGTCATGAAATGTAAGTGCTCCTGGAGGTGGTGTCAGGCAAACTAGTGCTGCTAGCTTAGCAGTTTGAAGGATCAATGTCGGTGGCATGAATCAAAAAGTACAACGCGGCGTTTCCTGGAGCATGAGATAAGGTCCGTTATTCAGAAGTTTTTCTCTAATGGCGTCTCTATACTCGATGCATGAACAACGAGCAGCAGTTTTACTATCAAGCCCTGTGCAGCCGAGATAATCGCTTCGACGGACGCTTCTTCGTCGGCGTGACCAGCACCGGAATCTATTGTCGTCCGGTTTGTCGGGTAAAGACACCTAAGCTGCAAAACTGCCGGTTTTTCGCGTCCCCCGCTGCCGCAGAAACACAGGGATTTCGCCCTTGTTTACGCTGCCGTCCGGAGTTGGCGCCGGGCTTGTCGGCTATCGATTCCAGCGGCATGTTAGCCCGGCAAGCGGCTCAACTGATTGATAGCGGCGCCATGCTGGCTAGTGACATCAACGGTTTGGCCAACAGAATGGGGGTAACCGCCCGCCATTTGCGCCGTATCTTTGCTGACGAATTGGGCGTTTCTCCGCTGAACTATCTGCGTACCCGACGGTTGCTAACCGCCAAGACGCTGTTGACGGATACCCGTCTGCCGATTATCGAGATCGCTGCAGCGAGCGGCTTCGGCAGTTTAAGCCAGTTCAACGCCACGTTTCATCAGCATTACCGGCTCACGCCCAGCCAATTGCGTAAACAAGTAAAGACTCAACCCGAGGCAACCGACATCACGATTAAACTGCATTATCGCGAGCCTTACGACTGGCAAGCGATGCTGGCGTTTCTGGGTAAGCGAGCCATCGAAGGGGTGGAGTGGGCCAAATGTGGTCGCTACCGCCGAACTCTGTCCTTTAGACACCGAGACGCCGACTATTCAGGGTGGATCGAAGTTTCCAAACCGGCCAGCCAACCGCTATTGATCCTGGCATTATCCCCGACGCTGGCCAAGGTGATGGCGCAGGTGATTCACCGGGTTCGTGCGCTATTCGATTTGGACGCCGATCCCGAGCCGATTCTCAGTGCCTTAGGTTCAACAGCCACTAATCCCGGATTGCGGGTGCCGGGCAGTGTTGATGGTTTCGAATCGGCTGTTCGCGCCGTGTTGGGACAGCAAGTGTCGCTGGTTGCTGCTAGAACGCTTCTGGGGCGGCTGGTCAAGCGGGCTAATCAGACCGTGGACTGTGAACACGCCGGGTTGAGTCATCGGTTTCCGACACCGCAAGACCTGCTGATACTGGATGATGACGCAATCGGGCAATGCGGGATTACCCGCCGGCGCGTGCAGTCGATCAAACGCCTGGCCACAGCGGTAGTAGAAGAACGACTGATTCTCGATCAATCTGCGCCGTTGCCGAGCACCTTGGAAACGCTGTTGGCAATACCGGGAATTGGGCCCTGGACGGCCAACTACATCGCCATGCGCGCCTTGCGCTGGCCGGATGCGTTTCTAACAGGGGATTATGCGATTAAGCAGATACTTGGGCTATCTTCGGAAACAGCCATAGAGGCAGTTTCAGAACAATGGCGACCCTGGCGGGCCTATGCCCTGATGCAGTTATGGCAACAGTTCGAGCATGAGGACAACTCATCATGACCTTTTACCAAACAGTCGAGAGCCCGTTGGGTACGCTCATCGTAACGACCGATGGGGAGGCGTTGACCGGCGTGTATTTCGAGGGTCAACAACATTTCAAAGGCATTCTGGCCGGTTGGCAATATACCGAGCACAACGCGATTCTCAGCTCAACCTGTAGGCAACTGAATGAGTATTTTTCGAAACAACGGGCGGTATTCGACGTTCCGCTTGCCCCTCTGGGCACGGAGTTCCAACGAGCGGTTTGGAAGACCTTGCAAGCGATCGATTTTGGCGAACGGCTCAGCTATTCCGGTTTGGCGGAAAAAGTGGGCAGACCGGACGCTGTACGGGCGGTAGCCGCTGCGGTAGGGCGCAATCCTATTTCGGTGGTGATTCCCTGCCACCGAATCGTCGGCAAGGACAATAGTCTGACCGGTTATGCTGGCGGGTTGGCGCGAAAAGCAGCTTTGCTGGAGTTGGAAGTTGCTGAAAGGCAGGTTTAAGGCGATTGCCTGCTGGTTCATCAGCACTGGGTGGGCAATGTATGTTGCCTATGCCCACCCCGGCTTGATGCATTTAATTCGAACTCGTAATGTATGTTGCCTATGCCCACCCCGGCTTGATGCATTTAATTCGAACTCGTGTGGCTGACCCCTCTCTTTCCGCTATCACCTAGCAGTTTCCACAATGGTCCGGGGCTTCGCT
>JAAUQA010000321.1 GCA_012032855.1 Candidatus Competibacteraceae bacterium | reverse complement strand
AAATACTGATTTTTATAAAATAATAAAGTTGGCATCTATCCTGCTATCACCAAGATAGAAACGAAATATTTATTCAGTAAAATTTATAACTTTATCGGAGATAGCAACAATGCGTACTACACTGAAAAATGTATTAGCTCTTGGCTTAGTTGGCTTTGTTGGTTTTACAGGACAGGCATTTGCCGAATCTGAATTCACGGTTTCTGATCACGTAGTCATTAAAGAAAACCATAGTGAAGAGTCTTTCAATTCAGAAGAATCGATCAATATGGGTGATTGGGACGGTCACAGTTCCTGGAAAGCGATTTATTTCGAGTTACCGGAGAGTTACGACTCGGATTATTATGCGGTTCTGCAACTCAACGTTAACAGCACCAATAAATCCCAATACAATGCGATTTATCTTAATCCTGAAGGCTTTAGTGGCGGATCATTCAGCGGATGTGATGACATCCACCACGATCAGTACGAGAACTACCGGTTGGCTTATCTGCCGTATGCCGATCATGACTACTGGCGCTTTTATCACAAGACCTTCCCTGGCTTTGAGCTGCGCCCAGGCAAAAATGTCATGCTGATCTGTGCCCGTAATCATCAGGGTGAGGTTTGGGGTGACCTGGATAATTACTACCTTAAGGACATCGCGATCCATTACCGCAAACACATCAACGTCACTGTACCTGAATAAAACCTAACATTTAAGCAACTCTTACCGGCCCCTTTCGCGTAGCCAAACACGCGGAGGGGGTTTCTCCTTCCAGTAACAAATTATTACGATATATATTACTACAAGACCTGACCCCTTTTTTCCTTTTTTCCACTTCTCCATGAGTCATGGTTCTGCCCAATCAGCGCAAGATGATGGTCTTATTGCCGTTCATAAACACCCGGCGCTCAATATGGAATTTGACGGCCCGAGCTAAAGCGAGCTTTTCCGAATCCCGACCTGCAGCCACCAGCTGTTCCGGCCGGTAAGTATGATCGACGCGCTCGACCACCTGTTCAATAATCGGGCCTTCATCTAGATCCGGAGTAACGTAATGGGCGGTGGCACCGATCAACTTCACGCCCCGCGCAAACGCCTGATGGTAGGGTTTGGCACCCTTAAATCCAGGTAGAAAAGAATGGTGGATATTGATGGCCCTGCCTTGCAACTTGGTGCACAAATCATCGGATAAGATTTGCATATAGCGGGCCAGCACTACCAGATCGGACTGGGTTTCCTGAATGATCTGCCACAGCCGAGACTCCTGCTCTACCCGGGTAGTCGAGCTAACCGGCAGGTGAATGAAAGGAATGCCGTACCCCTGAGACAGTGGTTCTAAATCCGGGTGATTCGATACCACCGTCGCGACTTCCATAGGCAGTTCGCCGGTGCGATACCGGTAGAGCAAATCCTGAAGACAATGATCGAACTTCGATACCAGAATGAGCACGCGTGCAGGGGTAGCCGCATCATGTAGCGACCAGTCCATGTCAAACCGGACAGCCAGTGTTTCGAACTCCAGTCGCAGGCGTTCCAAAGACAAGGTATGATCCGATTCGCTACGAAACACGGTACGAACGAAGAAACGCCCGGTGAAATCATCCTCGAATTGGACGAACTCCGTGATGTAGCAACCCCGCTGATCCAGAAAGCCGGATATGGCGGCTACCTGGCCCCGCGCCTGAATACAGGCCACTTTCAGGATATACAGATTCTGATTTTCGACGATGGGGACAACGGGCAATGCACTCATACCACCGTGAAGCCTCTTTGTTGTATCGCTTTAACGATCGCATCCACATGCTCCCGTCCCTTGGTCTCCAGCGTCATCTCCACCTCCGCCTGCCCCAGTTGAACATCGCTCAGCGGCCGACTTTGGGACAGATCGAAGATATTAGCTCGGAGAGCGCCCACGATGGTCATCAACTCGGCGGCACTGCCCGGTCGGTCTGAAACAACTACCCGGAGCCGGGCCAAGCGGCCGTCGATTTCCAGACCACGTTCAATGATGCGAGAGAGCAAGGTCATATCGATATTACCGCCGCTGAGCACGACGACGACTTTTTTTCCGGCAATATCGTTGATTTTCCCTTGGTAAAGCGCGGCAAAGCCCACCGCACCGGCCCCCTCGGCTAGAGTTTTCTCCCGTTCCAGCAACACCATGATGGCGTTGGCGATTTCCTCTTCGCTGACGGTGACAATCGCTTCTACATACCGGTTTACGATAGGAAACGTATGGCTACCGACCACCGCTACGGAGATACCATCAGCTAATGTACTAGCAGCGGGGTAGAGGCTGCACATGGCCAGCGGCCATACTCGCTTGCATAGCCGGTAATAACGCCGTCTCGACGCCGATGATGCGCACTTCCGGACGCACCGACTTGACTGCCGCCGCGATGCCCGCGATCAGACCACCACCACCTACCGGAACAACCAATATATCCATATCAGGCACCTGTTCCAACAATTCCAAACCGATAGTCCCCTGGCCGGCGATGACAGCAGGATCATCGAAGGCATGAATAAACGTATAGCCGTGGGCCTCTTGTAATTCCTGAGCTTTTGCGAAAGCCGCGTCATAACCACTGCCGTGCAGAATAATCTCGGCACCGAACGCCTGGGTGCCACGGATCTTGGCTAATGGCGTAGTCTCAGGCATTACAATAGCAGCCTTGATGCCGTTGCGTTGCGCGGCATAGGCGACACCCTGAGCATGGTTCCCGGCGGAGGCAGCAACAATCCCTACCGCCTTTTGCGCATCGTTTAACGACAGAATCTTATTCAAGGCCCCTCGTTCTTTGAAGGACCCGGTCAGCTGTAGATTTTCCAATTTGAGGAACAGCCGGCAGCCGGTCATTCGGCTCAATGTCTCCGTATAAGCACAAGGCGAGAGAAATATACTGTCGCTGATGCGCTGCCGGGCTCTCTGAATGTCAGTGAGTGTAATCACGGTCTTCTCACGACTGAGTAGCAGGCTGTTCTTTCACCGGCTCACCATGTGGTCCTTCATAACGACGACCAAAGCCGGTGATCGCAGCGATCAGCATGACCAACACGAGTAACCAGCCGTGGAAAACGTAGGGGGCCACTTGGGTCGAGTCAACAGCTTGCAGGAAGGAGAAATCCTTGGTTAGACCGTTAATCGTAGCGACGCCCAATAACACACCGCCACCCCAGGGGAAGATATAGCCCAGTGCTGAAGTGATCGAATCCAGGAAATTAGCGCGCCGGTAAGCATGCAAATTAGACTCTTTGCCGATTTCACGTACGAAAGGCGCGGCGGCAATTTCAGCAGCCGTGTTAATGGTAATAAAGACATTCAAAAAGCTGACCATATCAAAAACAGCATGGGCACCGTCGGCCCGAAATACCCTAGATAGAACTCAAGCTTTTCAACTTTTTTAGTACCGAACCCGCTTTTTGAGCCTGAGCAGATTGTTGATTCCTTCTCATTCATGACTATTCTCCTCCGGTGTTTGTTAGTAACGCCTAGCTTGTTACGCCGCATCGTTAACATCCCTTTAATGAGTGGCCACCCGGAATCTTCCGCGTAGCACTCGCGCCTGAAAATGCGTTGGCATGATGCACTCACACCATTGTTTCCAGATTTTTATTGCTGACTAAAAGCGTAGATTCACCTACAAAATTTGTGAAATCAATTGTTAAAATGAACATATTAATGAAACAAATGCACTCACCGTCCGATATGATCGAATCAACACCGATCAAATCCCTGATCACCGGCCCCCAATGGGGTACCTCTGCAAGAAAACTTATGCAAGGGTCTTTCAAAATCGTTTTTAAGGAGTTTTTTCCATGCGATTAATCTTTTTTTTCTCGTTGAGCTTATTGCTGCACAGCTGTGGAGGTGGCGATGGCGGCAGTAGCCAAGACAGCAATAACAATCCCGGTGAACTAAACGCAGTGGTTGTTCCTGGCATAGATTTGTACGGTTGGTACTCTGAGGACTACAGCGCAGAGAATAACGATTTAAACGAAATGGTCACTTACACCAACACAATGCTCGCCAGCACTATTGAGCAAGCTAAACTCGCTGTAGACGCCAGCTTCCCAAATGTGATCTATCGCTACGAGCACTTTCAAATTACCGAACGCATGGATACTATTCCGGTTGATCCTGATGAGTTTCGTAACGTTTATTTCCTGAATTATCAAGAGTTTCTTTGGGAACTAAAAGACGCGTTACTCGCGCAAGGTATCTACGACCAAGTCAATTACTTCTTTATCCTGGATGAACCTGCGTTACGCCGAGATGTGATCCTTGATCAGGCATTTCTAGAGCGCTATGTGCTGGAATTCGATCAGGTTTTTCCGGATAAATACAGCATGATTGCGTTCTCTGAGGACCCGGACAACCCTGATCCCAAGCGTGGTCCTCACATGCCGCCACCACCCAGCGTGGATTATCTCATCATGGTTCCTTATTTTTGGAAACAACGACATGCCTTGTGATTCAGTCGCTCTACGTCAATACCTCTACACGGATTATCCCAATTCGAATTTAGATTGGGGCTTGCAGTGGGGTAAACCGGTCATAGTGGCCGGCGACGCCATGATTCGACGCGATCAACCACCGCGCTTTTGTTATATTGAACAGGTGTTTGACATCGTTTCCGAGGATGAACGGCTACAAGGGATACTCTGGTTTATTTATGACGAAAACTGGTCCATAGCCGAGGGTGCACTCAGGGGTTCTAAGCATTCCCCTAGTTTTGTTGAATCGGTCAAAGCGCTGACAGAAAAGAACTAGCGGCAGAGCTCTCGCTATATCGCATAACTCCAGCTCCAATCACATACAGCGCGATTGGCTAGCCAATCGGCGCATTGAT
>JAAUQA010000320.1 GCA_012032855.1 Candidatus Competibacteraceae bacterium | reverse complement strand
CACCCGGACCCTTCGGCGTGATCATCTTTCCAGCACTCACCCCGGTAATTAGCCACCGCCGCGTGAAGAGCCTCCCAACCCATCACCGAGCAATGCATTTTTTCCGGCGGCAAGCCGTCCAGGTAATCGGCAATGTCCTGGTTGCTGACTTTCAGCGCCTCATCCAGGGTTTTGCCCTTGATGATTTCCGTCAGCGCTGATGAAGACGCAATCGCCGAACCACAGCCGAAGGTCTCGAAGCCGGCGTCCAAAATCGTGTCGCTGGCAGGGTCAACCTTTAAAGTCAGCCGCAGTGCGTCACCGCAAGTGACTGAGCCGATATCTCCGATGGCATTGGCGTCTTTGAGACTGCCGGCGTTGCGCGGATTAAAGAAGTGATCTTTGAGTGTTTCCGAATATTCCCACACGATGAAATCCTCCGAGTCAGGCTGAGAAAGATTGCCCGCAGGCGCAGGTCGATGCGGCATTGGGATTTTGGAACTGGAATCCGGAACCTTCGATGGTTTCAACAAAATCCACGTGCACACCCTCCAACAGACCCACGCTCATCGGGTCCAGCAGGACTTTGATGGCGCCGCAATCAATGATGTTGTCATCGCTGTCGATAGTCTCTTCCAGGCGCAACCCATATTGGAGGCCCGAACACCCGCCGCCGCTGATCAGAATGCGTAATCCGGCGATGGGTACGTCAGAACGTTCGATAAAGCGTTGTACCGCTTGAGAGGCAGTGTCGGTAAGGGTAATCATGGGTGGTTTCTCCAAACGGTGGGGACTGATGATTAACCCTTTAGCAAATGCTATACCAGTCTAAAGGTGGCGTTTTTGCTTACTATTCTGTGTGATATTAGAGCTGGATTTGTGTTGTAAACCTGACTTACGAGATAGAGTTGGTCGTGAATAGCACAATCTGAAACGATTGGCGAATGAGATATTAGATAACTGTCAGATGCTTGCCGGATCAAGTTGCCGCGTCAAAGAGCATGTGTCGGTGGAGCCGTGCGAAGAGTCCACCCGCATCTCGCAGCGATTCAAACGTACCATGCTCCACTAGCTGTCCTTGATTGAGGACCAGTAGATGATCGGCCCGTTTGACTGTGGAGAGCCGATGAGCGATCACTAGAGTTGTTCGGCCCGCGCGCGCGTTCAATGCCTGCCACGACCAAAGACTCAGTCTCTGCGTCAAGCGCCGAGGTGGGTTCGTCGAGAATCAGAATGCGTGGGTTACGCACCAGCGCACGAGCGATGGTGATACGCTGTGCCTCGCCGTGGGAAAAGGTGTGGCCATTGCGGCCTACGATAGTTTCAAAGCCGTTCGGCAGATGCTCGGCGAAGTCTGTAACGCCAGCCAAGTCAGCGGCACAGCGCATGTCTTCGTCGCTGGCTTCAGGACGCCCGTAACGGATGTTGTCGGCCAAGCTGAGTGGGAAAAGCAACGGTGCTTGCGGTACGAAACCGATCTGGCTACGGAGGCTCTGAAGACGAATCCTGCGTAGGTTAGTTCCGTCGAGGAGTACCCGTCCGGCGGTCGGGTCGAAGAATCGTGGGATCAGGCTTACCAGCGTGCTCTTCCCTGCGCCTGACAGTCCCACCAACGCCACCAACGAGCCCGGTTCCACCTCGAAGGAGATGTCCTTGAGTGCCAACGAGTCAGGCTGGCTGGGATAGGCAAACGAGACCTTATCGAAGCGCAGCTTGCCTAGCACGTTGCGTAAGTCCCGGGCACGAAGCATGTCGCGCACGTCAGGCTCACTGTCTAGCACTTCGACCACCCGGCGGGCACCGGCGGACGATTCATGCACGACGCTGAGCGCACGGGAAACCGATTCGACAGGGGCAGACAGGGCGGTAAGGTAACTGACGAAGACCAGCAAATCGCCGACGGTCACCGTTCCGGCCAGCGCGAGCAAACCACCGGCGTATAGAACCCCTGCTGTTCCTAGTGCTAGCAGAACACTCACAGCGCCCGCATAACCGGTCTGTACGAAGTAGAGCCGGAACGCAGATGCCAGCGCCCGAGCCGACGCCCGCATCACTTGAGCGCGCTCATCGGCCTCCGCCGTGAAAGCCTTCACAATCTGGATCGCATCGACGTCGCGTTGAGCTTCTTCAAGCAGGTTGCTTTCCCGCTCGCTCATCTCAATGGCGATTTTAGCGATGCGTCTTGATATAAGCCGTGTGACTAGGAAAAGCAGCGGCCCGACTGCGAAAAAGATCGCTGCGAGCAGAAGATTCATCTGTAGCATCACACACCCCATGACCAGAATCAGAACAGCAGCGCTCAGCAGGGGCAGAAAGCCATTGATAGCGAGGGATTGGGCTGCATAGGTGTCGAAGGTGACGCGATAAGCGAGGTCCGTACCTGGTCTTTTGCCGAAGAATCCCAGTGATTGGCCGTAAAGATGGGTGAGCATGTCGGCGCGCAGAGCACTGACCATGCGTTGACCGATGCCGACGGTGAGGGCGTTCTGAAGTAGGGCAATGGCTGAGAGAATAACCTGAATCAACACGACAGCGACGCAAGCGATGAGCAAGAGCTGCGACTTTTCAAATGAACCAAGCCAGGAGTTTACGGGTGTTTCAGCTCCGAGCACGTGGTCAACGATAATTTTTAACGGCCACGGCTTGGCGACCTCGAATGCGGTCTGTAGGCCGACGAAGATCAACGCTAGGCTGAATCCGGCACGATGCGGATGAAGATAGCGAAGGACTCGGCGGACGGGACTCATGAGCCGGATCGATACGGTTTAAGCGGCAGGGAGCGCGTTGCGATCTCGGTGGCATGGTAAATCGTGCGGGCGAGTTGGTGGCGCTGGCGGATCACGAATCCCTCGCTGCTAGCCAGCAAGCCTACAAAAATAGCAGCAATGCCAGTAAGTCCAGCGAACACCGCGAAACCGGTTACCAACAACATCCCGGTTGTCAAAAGCTTGGCTAGACCGGTCCTCCTTACCCGTACTCCGATGTCGAGTTGGCGACGCTGCCCGCCATGATTTTGCACCAGAAGCTTAATCTCAGCGCGAGCCCAAATGCCGCTTTTGACTAAAAAGTCCCAGGGTTGCCAGCCGTCGTCGAGCACGATGATGTGCTGGCGTAGACGCAGGTAGTTGATGAGGGTACTGATACAAGTCTCTTTCTCGATTGCCGTTTCGTTCCAAAAGGAAAGCTCAAAGGCGCGGCGCTCCCAGGCCAGCGGTGAGGGTTGACCGGAATCTAGCATGGGAAAGCGCGCGGCCCGCCTTAATCCCGCCACCCGCGTGCGGTAGCGTTCAACTGCGCGCAGCAGCGGTCCTAAGTAGGTGAGGGTGGCAATCAGCGGTCGCACCTTCCAGGGAGGCGCGGGAACGTCGCGGATGTCGGGGATAAACGATTGGATGATGGTCCAGGTCGCCGATGTGGCGGCGAGGCCGGCACCCAACCAACCGAGCTCAGCAAACGAGCCACCGAACAGCGGCGCAATGCCCGCCAGAATCAACAGCAGTATTGCCAGGGCGTTCCACTCTAGTGTTCCCGGCAGGTGGCGGAATGCGGGGTCAGGCGACTCGTAGAGTGTCTGAAACAGGCCGCTACCGAATGGACCCCCGTAGATCACTGGTCGCTGCATCAAACCGGTTGTCCAACCACCAGCGTAGATTCGCCCGAGCCAGCGCGAGTGACCGATGGAATTGAAGCGGCGAGGGTGTTTGAATGCGAGAAGACCTTCGGCATGGCCATAGCCGCGCTGCTGGGATAGATATGCGGATACGCTGCTGCGACGCCGATGCCACACCAGCGCGGCGGCGGCGAAACCGATGCGGTAGCCGCTGTCTTGGAGGCGCCAGCAAATGTCCACGTCGTCCCCTGCCGTGCGGAAAGTTGGATCGAAGTGACCCACTTTGACAAGCGCGCTGCGCCAAAATGCCATGTTGCAACCGGGAACGTGCTCAGCCTCGCGGTCAGTCAGTAACACGTGCGTGGGTCCACCGGGCGAGCGAGCCACCACTTCAGGCACCCAGTGCTCCTCTCGCGGTGGTAGATTCGGCCCTCCCACAGCCGCGAAGTTCTCGGACAGAAGACGCCGGACCAGAAAGGTAAGCCAATCAGGATCGACTTCACAATCCGCATCGGTAAAGGCGACGATCTCGCCTGTGGCTGCTGCCGTGCCATTATTACGTGCGGCCGACAAGCCACGGTTCTCGTGGGAGATCAGCCGAAACTCGGGGAATAGCTCGGCAATAGCTTGGGTACCATCGGTTGAACCGTCGTTGATAACCAGCACTTCGTAATTCGGGTATTGGAGCTTGCGCAGGGACTCAAGGCAGTTAAGCAAGGTGGTTTCGGCATTGTAGGCACAGATCACTACCGAAGCAGGTGGTGTCGGCTCGGGAAGCGGCGGATATGGCGCTTGGTAGACACTTTGTAGTGCCCGAAATGTCAGTTTTAGCTCTCGATTGTGGTTGACCAGCCCGAAGTGCCAGTCTTGGATATCGTGGCCACCCGTGTGCCATTCATCGGTAAACGCAAAGGCCACTGCACCAGCCAAGCCCAGTTGGGTTGTTGCCAGGGCAGTTTCGCCTACAATCCGGGCCTGTTCCTGTGCGCCTTCGCGCAGTGAGTCAGCGCCAAACTCCGCGAGTACCAGCGGCTTAAAGTTGGCTAGGTTCTGGAGCCTTGCCAGATAGCTACTGAGCGCCCCACTGTCGTGCAGGTAGACATTGAAAGAGACGAAATCCAGGAAATCAAGTTCCAGGTATTCCGTCATCGGGAAGTTCCCATAAGAGACTAGCGTTTCCGGAGCGGCTTGCCGGGACTCATCTACCAGATCGGCAAGGAAGCGCTGCACCCGCTTCGGACCATACCAAGCAAGATCTGCGAAGAGATTTCATTGCCGATCAGCA
>JAAUQA010000319.1 GCA_012032855.1 Candidatus Competibacteraceae bacterium | reverse complement strand
GTGAAGGGCATCTCGCTGTTCGTGGTGCCGCGCAACACCATCAATGCCGATGGCTCGGTGGGTGCGCGCAACGGCGTCTCCTGCGGCTCGCTCGAGCACAAGATGGGCATTCACGGCAATTCCACCTGCGTCATGAATTATGATGGCGCGCAGGCTGGCTGATCGGCACGGAGAACAAGGGCCTCAACGCCATGTTCGTGATGATGAACGAGGCGCGGCTCGGCGTGGCGATCCAGGACTCGGCCCAGTCCGAGGTCGCCTACCAGAACGCCGCCGCCTATGCCAAGGACCGCCTGCAGGGCCGGGCGCTGACCGGCGCGCAATCCCCCGAGAAGCCCGCCGATCCCATCATCGTCCATCCCGATATTCGCAAAATGCTGTTGACCGCCCGCTCTTTCTGCGAGGCTGCACGCGGTATTGCCTATTGGGCCGGCATGTTGGTCGATATGGCGCGCAAGCACCCGGATCAGAAAGAACGCTACAAAGCCGACGATCTGTTGGGTCTGCTGACCCCGGTCATCAAAGCCTATTTCACCGACATGGGCTTTATGACGGCGAATTTAAGCCTGCAATGTTTCGGTGGTCATGGTTATGTCCGCGAATGGGGCATGGAGCAATTCATCCGCGACGTGCGCGTGGCGCAAATCTACGAAGGTGCTAACGGCATTCAGGCGTTGGATCTGGTCGGTCGCAAGATGACCGCCAACAAAGGCCGCGCCGTACAGGTGTTCTTCGGCGAGATCGGCAGTTACTGCGAGCAGCAAATGGCCGATCCGGAAATGGCGCCGTTCGTACAACCGGTGATGGGTGCCTTGGAACACATGTTCGAAGCCAGCGGATGGATGGTCGACAATGGCATGAAAAATCCCGAACATGCCGGAGCTGCGGCCACCGATATGCTGTACATCATGGCGTTGGTGACCATGGGCTACATGTGGGTGAGAATCGTCAAGGCGGCCAAGGAAAAAATTGCTTCCGGCGAAGGTGATACCCAGTTTTATCAAGATAAGCTGGTACTCGCCAAGTTCTTCTTTGAGCGCATGATGCCCGATTCCGCCGCCCATCTGGCCAAGCTGAAGTCTGGCGCCGACACGTTGATGGCGTTGAGCGAAGAGTCCTTCTAAGTTCTCGACGACTCACGTCGGTCACCGCCACTACCCCTCTTAATTGAGGGTGTTTTATGAGCATTCAACAGTATTATCTGGGTTGTCCGCTCTGGAGCAATCGCGGCTGGACTGGCCGATTCTTCACCGTCTCTGCGCGTCCCGCCGATTTTTTGCGGCAATACTCCTCGGTGTTTAACACGGTTGAGGGGAATACCACCTTTTACGCCCTCCCCGCAGCGGACACGGTAATCCGTTGGCGTAACGAAACGCCGGAATCGTTTCATTTTTCCTGCAAATTTTCCCGCACCATTACCCATGATCGGCGTTTACGCCACGCTGGCGCTGAAACCAGAGAATTCTTTAAGCGACTGTCGTCTTTGGCTGATCGATTGGGACCATTCATGTTGCAGTTGCCCGCCAGTTTCGGACCCGCAGAATTACCTGTCTTGAACGATTACTTGGCCGAGTTGCCCAACGAGTTCACTATGCGGTGGAAGTCCGCCATCCTGATTTCTTTGCCAAAGGGGATGCGGAAAAAGCGCTGAATCGGTTGCTGGTGGAACACCGCATGGACCGGGTGATGCTGGACAGCCGTGCTTTATTCAGCACCACGCCAACGGAAGACGATACTCGCGATGCCCAACGCAGAAAACCGCACTTGCCGGTACATGCGGTCGCACTGGGTCCACGACCTCTTATTCGCTTTATCGGCCATCCGGAGTTATCTGCTAACCGACCGTTTTTGGAGCCGTGGATCGACAAAGTAGCGGGTTGGCTCAAGGAAGGGCGACAACCGTATGTGTTCCTGCACACCCCGAATAACCACCATGCGCCGGAATTGGCTAAGTTGTTTCACGAATTGTTACGGGAACAGTTACCACAGGTAGGGGTGTTGCGCCCTGGCCTATAACAGCAGAGGGCGGGAGTGCGCAGTTGGGTTTGTTTGGTTGAACGTGACTGTTCGTGAACCGCAGTGCAGACTACTACCGGGGAGCAGGCTGTCTCTGCTATCTCCCCGATCTCTAGCGGGGCCTTTCTTTCTTCTTCCGTCGGGAGGTGGCGGCGCTGCAACGCGTTGCAACTGAACCGGACGTTGATGAATTCTAAGCGATTGCAAGCGGCGAAATACTTCCTTGGGCAGTTCTTGCGGCAATTCTACGGTGCTGTGGTCTTCATAAAGATTGATGCGACCAATGTTACGGCTGCCGATGGACGTTTCGTTGGCAATAGCCCCGACAATATCCTTGGGCATGATGTTATGTCGACGCCCCACTGCCAATTGATAACAATCCATAGCGGGCCGTGGACCATCATCTGACCATTGTCGGTTCTTGCGATTGGGCCGGCTCTCGACCGGGGCAGGGAGGTCCCTGAGCACCGGGAACAGCGGTTGTTCTTTTTGCACTTGATAGGCCAAAGCGGTCGCAACATCGGACATATCCAGTCCTTCCTGTTCGACCAGATTTTCCAATAACTGCTGAATATCACTCAAGTCTTCGGCGCGCAGCGTGTCCAATAACCGCTGTTGAAATTGCCGCACCCGCTGATCGCTGATCTGTTGGCTGGTGGGCAGGCTCATGACCTTTAACGGCTGACGGGTGGCTTTTTCAATCGACCACAGCAGCCTTTTTTCCTTGGGTGAGACGAATAAAACCGCTTTCCCTTCACGACCCGCGCGACCGGTGCGTCCGATTCGATGGATGTACGCCTCGGGATCGTAGGGAATATCGTAATTGAAGACATGACTGATGCGGTCAATATCCAATCCACGGGCAGCCACGTCGGTAGCCACCAAGATATCGAGTTCGCTGCGGCGTAGGCGCTCAACAGTTCGTTCCCGCAATTCCTGGCTGAGATCGCCGTTCAGCGCTTCGGCCGCAAACCCTCTCGCTGCCAATTTTTCCGCCAGTTCCACGGTAGCCGATTTGGTTCGCACGAAGATGATCATGGCGTCGAAATCTTCGACTTCGAGAATACGCGTCAGCGCGTCTAGTTTGTGCAGGTCATGCACTAACAGATAACGCTGCTCAGTCTGTTCAACGGTCGAGGTCTTGGCCGCGATGCGTACTTCTTGAGCATCGCCCAGATATTCAGCGGCGATACGCCGAATGGGCGGCGGCATGGTGGCGGAAAACAGAGCGCGTTGGCAGTCGTCGGGGGTGGTCGCTAGGATCGCTTTTACATCATCGATAAAGCCCATGCGCAGCATTTCATCGGCTTCATCCAGGACTAACGCGTGCAGGGTTGCCAGATCAAGGCTGCCCCGCCCCAGGTGATCAAGAATGCGTCCAGGAGTTCCTACCACGACTTGAACGCCCCGCTTGAGCGCGCGCAACTGACTGCGCATATCCTGACCGCCGTAAATGGGCAGCACGCTGAAACCAGGTAGATGCCTGGCGTAGGTTTTAAACGCCTCGGCGACCTGAATGGCCAGTTCACGGGTAGGAGTGAGCACCAGGATTTGCGGGGCGTGTTGATCCGCTTGCAAGCGGCCTAACAACGGCAGGGCAAAAGCGGCCGTTTTACCGGTTCCGGTTTGTGCCGTACCCAGCAAATTGGCGCCATTCAGGAGCAAGGGTATGCTTTTCGCTTGAATGGGGGAAGGTTGTTCGTAGCCGAGTTCTTGCAATGCTTGCAACACGGCAGGAGCCACTCCTAGAGCAGCAAAATCAGAAGATTCGGTCATGGATAAGCCTGGAATAGAAATGTCGGCGGGATGGAAAAACAATGCATTAGCAATAGTATACGCTTCTCCTGGTTGAGAAGATAGCAACGGTTAGTCATTGATTGGGATCGCCGTAGCCTACTTTTTGAAAAAGAGATACAACGCCAAGCCAATTAAAACGACTGCGAAAATCCGTTTGAACTGAGCGGTCGGTACGTGCTCGACGAGCCGTGCACCCAGTTGGGCGCCAAGAATCACCGCCGATCCCGAGCAAAAGACCGGTTTTCATGTCGATATTGGCCATTTTGTTATGCGCGACTAAAGCTGACAGCGAAATGATCACGATGGCGAGAAAAGAAGTGCCGACCGCCTTCTGGGCGGAATAGCCGAGAAATAACAGTAAAGGCACTAACAAAAACCCACCACCCAAGCCGGTAAACGCCGCGCCGACACCGATAAAGACGCCGAGAAGGAGAAGAATGAATATATCGGGACTCACAGAATAACCCTTAATGGTTGGCCAAAAAAAATTGCTGTGTAGTTCTTGCGCTCCTTACCTCCTGTTGCTGAGTATGTCCGTCTGCGGTCAGGCTGGATCAAGTTGCGATAAACGCGCTCAGTACTCGATAAGTAAGGCATCACTATTGTACGTACCGGCCTGAAACTAGGCCAACAGCTTAAACGACAAAGATCATCAATCTTGCTAGAATTCCAAACTTTTCTGATTTCGCGATATAGATCGAACCGTTATGAACACATTCCGCGAGGAGATGGGCCGGCGGCGCACGTTCGCCATCATCTCTCATCCTGATGCCGGTAAAACAACCCTTACCGAAAAATTGCTGCTGTTCGGCGGCGCCATTCAATTAGCCGGCACCGTCAAAGGGAGAAAAGCCGCCCGTCACGCCACCTCCGACTGGATGGAGTTGGAGAAACAACGGGGCATCTCAGTCACTTCTTCGGTCATGCAATTTCCGTATCAAGATCGCATTGTTAATCTGCTGGACACCCCTGGTCATGCGGATTTTTCCGAAGATACTTATCGCACTTTAACAGCGGTCGATTCCGCGTTAATGGTGATCGACTGCTCCAAAGGCGTTGAGGAACGTACCATCAAATTGATG
>JAAUQA010000318.1 GCA_012032855.1 Candidatus Competibacteraceae bacterium | reverse complement strand
GCAAGGTTATCCGGCTACCCACCGGCAAACCCGACGCAGCAGGACCTGAACCCTGTCCGGCGGCGCATCCCCACAGGGTCAGTACGCCAACCAGCAGCACGAATCGACTGCAATACCCGGCATGGCACATTCTCTCCACCTCTTTAAAGCACTTCCTTTGGTCAGTTGTTTGAGATCGACACATCCAAGCGAACGAACTCACTGCGGCGGTTCTCATCGCGTCCGGACTCGGTCGTATTTTCGGCGATAGGATAGTCTTCACCATAGCCTCTGGCGATCAATCGATCAGCCTCGACCCCTCGTGCGACCAAGTATTCCTTGACCGCTTCGGCGCGACGCTGGGATAGCTCAGGTTGTAGCGTGCGGAGCCGATCGCATCGGTGTGCCCGGCGACCAGCAGCACAGCATTGGCCAGCGCTGCGCTTTTCAACGCGTTAGCATATTCGTTCAAAAGAGTATAGGCATCGCTGCGAATTCGCGCAGAATTCGTATCGAAGTGAATCAACGCCATAGTTTGGGGACGGTTGCGGATCAGCGCGCTATAGTCCGACATCTTGATTTGCTCCGGACCTTGGGTCGCCGGCAGGGTCGAAGGCGAAGACGAGGTCGGTCGCGAAACCGACGTTGAAGTCGAAGGCGGGGGCGTCGATTCCGCCGGGTCCTGGACAATGCCGCCTAAGCCGCGCACTGCACCCACTCCGGGGCCTCCCCGCAATTTTAGGCTGGGTTGAGTATCGCCCGGAACGCTTAACGCCTTTTCAATTGCTTCAGCACGTCTCGGGACGCGGTGGAGCAGCGCTTGACGCGCCGCAAGCCAGGCAGAGCAACAGGCCGGCAAACCAGCCACACAGAAATCGCATATCACACCGAAAGCTTTTCACTGTACATTACCCGTGTTGCATGCGGCGGATACCCTGTGGGCATACGCCTTGGAATTACCGGTTCAGTATAAAGCTTTTACCGGCTTCTATGGGCCTGTCAGTCTGGCTAGCGAACTCCTCGGTGATAATGCGCTCGCGTGGGATGCCTAGCGCCTGAAATTGGCGGGTCATGTCTTTAACAAAGCTCAACTGGCCACACAGCATAACGGCATAATCGTCCAACAGCGCAATTTCGTCCGCGATTGCTGCGGCGGTGATTCTGCCGCGTTCTCCAGGCAACCAGCAGTAACAGATAGAACACCAGAATGTTGGCAGAACGGGCCAGCGGAGACCAGAACGGCACGAACACATCGTCCAGCGATCCACCATGTTGCAGCGCAGTTAAGGCCAAAAAACAACATGGGCGATCATAAGCACTATGGCCGACGGACCGACAATGCAATGAAAGCGCACGGTTCAATCAAGACCGCCGAACAGCGGTTCCAGGACTTTGGCCCGCACTACTGCCAGTAAGGCAATCGCCATGGGCGTTAGGGACCAAAGCATGGTGATTTGAGAAAGCCCATAGGACGCGGTGCCATCACCACCGCATCCTAACGGGCAGATCGGGATTGACTAATGCAACTGCGGGGAAGCGTCTTCGGCTATTGTATCAAGCGGTTGTACTACGCCCAGATAGTTGCCTTGCGCGTAATCAACACCACTGAGTTTCAGGGTTTCCAACGCATCGGCGTTTTCCACAAACTTGGCGATCGTCTTTTTGCCCAGTCGATGGGCTAGTTCATTAACGGAATGAACAACATCAGACGCTATGGGCATTGTGGAAATGTGCTGCAAAAAGGCGCTATCCAATTTTAGATAATCCACCGGGACATTGTTGAGGTACGAAAAAGTGGGTAACCTGCCGCTGAAATCATCCAAGGCGAACTGAAAACGCTGACGTTTAAGCGTATTAATAAAAGCGATCACATCGGAGGATTGACTGAGAACAGCCAACTCGCTGATCTCAAAACATATTTTATCGGTAGGCACACCGGTTTGCCGAGCTTGCTCCCGCACAAAGCGGGAAAACCCCTCGTCCCTCAACGATTGATCAGCAAGATTAATGGTGCACAGCTTAGTCCGCTTAGTCTGTTGAGGGTGGGCGGCAAGCCATTCAAAAGTATGACTGACGACCCAACGATCCAGATGTAACAGCAGTTTATACCGTTCAGCGGCGCCCAGAAATGCATTGGGAAGAACAAGCTCGCCGTTTTCGTCCTCTAGGCGCAGCAGAATTTCATGATAGACATTCTGCTGATCCCAAGCATTCAAGGGCACGATCGGTTGCGAGTAGAGTCGTAACCGATCGTGTTCCAATGCGCTGCCGATACGGGAGGACCACTGTACCTTTCGATACCGGCGAGCGAGACCGCTGTTTTCAGGATGATAAACATGAACCCGATCACGCCCTTCGTCTTTGGCCATGTAGCAGGCGGTATCGGCGGCTTTCAGCAATTCAGCCGCACCTTCAGACGTCGCTGTAATGGGCACGATACCGATGCTAACGCCGATTTTGAAACTGTTGCCCTGCCACATGAAGCAATACTCTTTAACGGCTTGCCGAATCGCGTTGATCACTCGGTCAGCCTTTGTCAGAGAACATTGTTCCATCAGCAGACCGAACTCATCGCCGCCTAGACGTGCCAAGGTATCCCCTCGACGGATCAGCCCTTCCAGCAGCGTGGCGATTTGGCGCAGTAACTCATCGCCGGCCATATGGCCACCCACATCGTTCACACCTTTGAATTTATCCAGATCCAGGTAACACAACGCGTGTTCGGTATGCTGTTGACCGGCTGCGACAACGGCCCGAAACAGCCGGTGCTCGAACTCACGACGATTGACCAATCCGGTCAAGGGATCGTGCGAAGCGTAGTAGGACATTTCCCGAACTCTGTCGCGTTCCCGAGTGATGTCACGAAATACCAACACCGAACCCATGCCCCGTTGCCGTTCGTCCCTGATCGCCGTCAGCGACACCTGGATCACATAGCGACTGCCATCACGGTGGAAAAGCAGCAGCGGGCTATCCAATCCGTTTTGTTGCTGCGGCAAAATAGGGTGTATGGTTGTTTCGTCCTCTTTGCTAACCCGGAAAATATCAACCAAGCGCTTACCGCGGGCTTCGGCCAAAGACCAACCGGTCAGATGAGCGGCTTTGGGATTGAGATAATCGACCCGATCCGAAGCGTCAGTGGTGATGACGGCCTCGCCAATCGAATGCAACGTCACCCGCAAGCGCTCTTTTTCTCTCAGTAAGGCCTCTTCCGCGTGTTTCCGGCGGCTAATGTCGGTTTGTGTGCCCAGCATTCTAAGCGGTTGGCCGTGCGCATCGCGAACGATCACTTTGCCGCGATCCAAAACCCACATCCAGCCCCTCTGGGCGCGAATACGGTACTCCGCTTCATAGCTAGGTGCGTATCCCCTGAAATGCGCCTGAATGGCATCAAAAACCTGCTTTGTATCGCTGGGGTGTAGCAGGCTGCGCCAGTTTTCCACCGTCAGGACAGGGATGTCCGGTTCATAACCGAGTTGGCTCAAATAACAGGCATTGACTCGAATTAAAGCCTTTTGACAATTCCATTCCCATATTCCTTCGTTAATAGCGTCCAAAGCGACGCTTAGATACTTTTTATTCTCTAAGACAATCGACCGACCAAAATGAGAAGCTCCGGCATATTGACGTTTACGTTTGTAGATAAAACTTTTTCCGCCAACCAGGGCGGTTACCAGAAGAGCGATAACGCCAACATAAATCCAAGAGTGATTATTCGGAAACAAAGGTTCAAGCGTGGCCCACAGCGCAGTAGGAATCTGTTGATCAGACAACTCTGCCGAAGTCGCGAAGGATTCAATGTCTTGCCGGGTGGCTAGGATCACTGCCTCGGGCGCACTGGCTTGCGCCTGGGTCGTACTTAACGACACGAGAACCGAAAGCACTACCTTTGTTGCAAGGCTTGTTGAATAGCACTCCATCTTAACGATTCCCTATTAAGTAAGTAATAAGCTAAGGATATTTTAGCAAAAAACTTGCAGAAGCTTTGTCGTTAAAGCCGATAACATCATTCTCAAAGATACAGATTCCAATGCAAGGTTCAATTGATTTGTGAAGTTGTGAAATAATTCACAAAAAATCGGCTCTTCGGGTACTCCCGTGGTAGATGCCTTTTGAGCACAATATATTGGTGTTTATACCTGCTTGACGCCACAAAACGTGGGATAATCCACGGGAGATCTGGAAGAGCCAAAAAATCCGCACGAAATAGTAACAGTAAGCCTGCTATACCGTGGCTTGTTCCCTATACGAGTTAAAAATGTATTAGATCTTTCATGAACTTGGCATCAAATACGATGACAGCAGGAGTTCAGAGCGAGTTATAGTTAAAGCAAATTAATACCGTGTTGCAGGGTTCTCAATTCTGGGCATTCGGGGATTCCGTGAATGACCCCATTTTTATTTATACAAATCATGCGGTTATGATGGATTCTTTCCGATAGCGTCCTGCTTGAATTATTAACGCAGAGTGAACCCCCTGTAGTTATCCACATTTGGTAGTGAGTTGCCCGTTACAGAGAAGCACTCTAGGTCGCTAGAAATCCCATCACGAAAGCAACACCTTAAACTCCATACGGGCTAACGGTTATCCCGCTGACTCCAGGTGGACTGTTCCGATCTTCACGAAGAAACGTTCCCTCCCGGTTGGGTAAGCGTTGACTATACCGCTCATCCGGAAACACCATCCTTAGCATTTCCGAATGAATTTAGAGTTTCTATAGATGCTCGCAACACTTGTAAATAGTACAGATTTGTACTATTTACAAAAATTGCATTTTATGCATCGAGTTGAAATTTACCTTTGGCTGGTCCCAGATTACTGGTGAGCCGGCTATTAACCAATGGTGCTACCCACATTCCGCACCCTCTTTACTCATCACGCATAGAGGACCTGATAAGGCGGCC
>JAAUQA010000317.1 GCA_012032855.1 Candidatus Competibacteraceae bacterium | reverse complement strand
TTTTTCCAGCACAGCCGGACCACTGTTGAGCAACACGATTTTATCGGCCAAGGTCATGGCCTCGACCTGATCATGGGTCACATAAATCATGGTGGCTTTGAAATCGCTATGCAGTTTGGCGATTTCCAGCCGGGTTTGCACCCTTAGGGCAGCATCCAAATTAGACAGCGGTTCGTCGAACAAAAACACCTGCGGTTTACGCACGATGGCCCGACCAATGGCGACGCGTTGCCGCTGCCCACCGGATAATTCCTTGGGCAATCGCTGCAATAGCGGTTCGATTTGCAAAATCTCAGCGGCCCATTGCACCCGCCGGTAGATTTCGGCCTGATCCCGCTTGGCCAGTTTCAGGCCGAACGCCATGTTGTCGAACACGCTCATGTGAGGATAGAGCGCATACGACTGAAACACCATGGCCACACCGCGTTGCGCCGGCGGCAGGTCGTTGACCCGCTGGTCGCCGATAAACAAGTCACCTGCGCTGATTTCCTCCAGACCGGCAATCAAGCGCAACAATGTCGATTTACCACATCCGGAAGGGCCGACGAATACCACGAATTCGCCGGGCCATGATGTCTAGGTTGACTTGCTCAACAACCCGGATTTCCTTGAACGTTTTGCACAGGCCGCGCATACCAATGGCAGCCACGTCAATTCTCCGAACTTGCGTTTCTTTTAACCGTGATCGTGTTCCCCACCGGCATGGGCGTGGCCGTGTTGAACTTCTTCGTCGGTCGCTTCGCGGACATCCACGACCTTGACCTGAAAATTCAGATTGACGCCGGCCAATGGATGATTGCCATCGACAGTCACTTGATCACCTTCGACATTGGCCACTGTGACCAGCAGCGGTTGACCATCGGAGCCTTGAGCGCGGAATTGCATACCACTCTGTATATCTACATCCGGTGGGAACATGTTACGCGGGACAGGTTGTACTTTGGTCTCATCGCGCGATCCGTAACCCTCCTCTGCTGTGAGAGAAACCGCGACTTCATCGCCCGATGATTTAGTCGTCAAGGCATCTTCCAGGCCGGGAAGGATATTTCCGGCACCGTGTAAATAGGCAAAATCATCGCTATCCGATTTATCAATCACATTACCTGCATCATCGGTAAGCGTATAGTTGATGGTCACCACCTTCTTGGCTGATATCTGCATAAGACTGAGGTCCTTTGGCTGGAGCTAAATGGGCTGAACCTACGTAATGTGCATAGATCGGCACCTCAACAGGAGGCACGTCAAGTTGAAAAGCAGGGAAATCGCAGGCGTGAAATAACAAGCTTAGCAACAAACCTTCCAGAACGGAAACGCGCAGTGGCGGTGTCTATTCCGGTTAAGGGGCTGAATAGACCTTAAGTAAAGGTCCTTCCAGCATAGTTGGACTTTTGATTGGCTGGTCCGTATCGTCGCTGGACAGTGTTATCAAAACCCACCGTGAATACCTCCCTGTAGCCTCGACTAAGGTATTCCTAACACAGACGGTTCTGATAATCGCATACCTCAACTTACGTTCTCGGCACTCAATCGGTTTTACGGTAGTCTCACTATCAACCCTATATTTTCTGAAAAGGTTAATTGATGACGACACCTACCCTACAATTTGGCTTTGACAACAGTTATCGGCGGTTGCCCGACCGTTTCTATGCCAGGCTTACTCCCGTGCCGGTCGCAGCACCGCAGTCCATTGCCTTGAATCGGTCGCTGGCTGAAACGCTCGGGCTTGACCTTACCGCCATCGAAACGAAACTGGCGCCGATTTTCTCCGGCAACGAACTACCCCAAGATGCTGATCCCATTGCGGCTGCTTATGCCGGCCATCAATTCGGTCAGTTTGTACCGCAGTTGGGGTGACGGGCGGGCAATTCTACTTGGTGAGGTTATTGATCGTGCGGGGCTGCGCAAGGACATCCAACTGAAAGGGTCCGGACGCACGCCGTTTTCCCGCAACGGCGACGGACGAGCTGCGCTGGGACCAGTATTGCGCGAGTACATCATCAGTGAAGCGATGCACGCGCTCGGTATTCCAACGACGCGTTCATTGGCTGCAGTAACTACCGGAGAACCTGTCTACCGCGAGCATGCTTTGCCGGGGGCCATTCTCACTCGCGTGGCCGCCAGCCATATTCGTGTCGGCACTTTCCAATACTTCGCGGTGCGCGGGGATAATGACGCAGTCCGACAGCTCGCCGATCATGTGATCGCCCGTCATTATCCTGAGGCCAACGACGCAGAGTGCCCTTGTCTTGATCTCCTAGATCGGGTCATGGATCGCCAAGCGGCTCTGGTCGCCCGATGGTTGCACGTCGGTTTTATCCACGGCGTCATGAACACCGATAACATGGCTGTGTCCGGTGAGACTATCGATTACGGTCCCTGCGCGTTCATGGACCATTACGACCCAGCGATGGTGTTTAGTTCGATTGATCAGGGGGGACGCTACGCCTTCGCGAATCGAGCCCCGGATTGCGCAGTGGAACCTAGCGCGACTGGCCGAAACCTTGCTGCCGCTCATCGACGATACCAATCCCGAGCAGGCGATCGCACCGGCTACCGATGTCATCAATGGGTTTTCCGAACGGTTCGAAGGGTACTGGCAGGAGGGTATGCGCCGTAAATTAGGGCTCGCAACCACCGAGCCGGAGGACGGTGCGCTGTTTCAAGAGCTACTTGACGCAATGCATCGTGCTTCAGCGGATTTCACGTTGACTTTTCGGCGCCTGTGTGCAGCCGCCGAAGATCCTCAAGCCGATCATGCTGTGCACGAACTGTTTGGTAACTCCCAACCGCTTGAGGCATGGCTCGCGCATTGGCGGGAACGGTTGGCACGAGACCCGCAAACGCCGAATGAGCGCGCCGCCCGAATGCGGGAAGTCAATCCGGCCTTCATTCCACGCAACCATCGTGTTGAGCAAGCACTGAGCGCAGCTGTGGAACAGGGCGATTTTCAGGCCCTTCGAGACCCTGCGGCAAGTGCTTGAGAATCCTTATCAAGATCAACCCGAGATGGCGGCTTATGCGGAACCGCCGCAGCCTTCGGAACAGGTGTATCAAACCTTTTGCGGGACATAAGTTTGCCTTTTGCGAATACTGTGCAAGCCGCTTAACAACCGCCCCTAATTGGCGTCCACGATTTCTGACCGAATCTTTTGCCGTACCAGTTGAATGTGTTGGCGCAGATGATAGAGGTGCTCTGCGTAGGACAAAGGCACCTCAAGGTGGAGGACTTCGTTATCGATCCGATCAAGCTCGGAAATCGCTTCCTCGCGCTGATCAGGGGCTTTCGAATCAGACCAAGACAGATTGACCGCTTCCAACTCCCGGTACCAGCGATAGATACGTGAACGCATGCGCCATTGATAAAGTGGCGGCATGATCTTCAATATCGGCATCAGCAACACGATCAGGGGTAGCAGCATGATTTTGAGCCGGTCAACCAGCGAAGCAGCCCAGAATGGCAGAAAGCGTTGCAGCAGGGGCGGCCCATGCTTGTAAAACGGGCGGCCTCCGAGTTTACCGGGAAATCCAGAAACTGATCTGATGGAAACTGGCCCGCAACCTCAAACCAACCACCCTGACCATGCACCTGTTCAGCGGCCACTAACAACAAATCGACCACAGCCGGATGCAGATTGGGTCTGGCGATCAGTTGCGCCGACGAGGCCAGCAAATCGATAGTGCGATTGGGAATATTGCGCGCGAGATCCACTGCGCCTTCGGCTAGCCGAACCACACATGAGATAGGGAAAGCGCTGCACATAAGCGGCGGCGCGTGAAAAGCTGGCGAGTTTGATTAGATCGTTCGCCAGTAATTCTTGCACCAGCTGACTCATCGGAGAAATGACGTAGAAAGCGGCACTGAGTTCACCACTCTTAAGCGCAGTGGCAGCGCTGCACCACCGATGGCTAGGAGAGTCGTGTTTCGGTTATTCAACCTATTGGCTGATAAAAGGCGCTCTACCAGCGCTGCGGTCCCTGAGCCTGCACCGCCGATGCCGACTTTAAGTCCGCGCAATGCGGGTAATCGGTCAAGATCCAGATCGGTTTGGTGAAATAACCATAGCGGCTCAAAATACATTGAACCAAGCGCTTCGAAGGCTTGGCGTTGGGCTATTGAGGCAACGCCGCCCTGGATGAACGCCAAATCAACCTGGCTGTCTGAGAGTAACTGCAGATTGTCGACCGACCCACCGGTGGCTACCACCTCAAGCCGGATGCCCTCGCGGGCCAGCGCCTCAGCATACTGTTGCGCAAAGGCATAGTAACTCCCTTCGGTAGAACCAGTGGCGATACGCACTGAGTCCGGTGGTGCCGGTTCAATGAATTGAAACGCAACCAAAAAACTGAACAAGATGATGAGTGACACCGGCCCATACAGTTTCAGGACACCACTCCAGCCGCGTTGAGTTGCCATCCGGAACCCCGTTCATCATTCAATGGCTATCCTATCAAGCTTGTATTCAGCTGCCTTTAATTGCAATCTATTTGATGTGTTTGCACTTTGATCCAAATCTACTGAGGACAAACTATGTTAAAAAACTAGCGTTAGTATTAACCTTTCTATCCATGCCGCTGCTGAGCTGGGCGGACACCTCGCCGGAGTTGATCAAAAAGCAAAGCGCTCATGATGTCAACACGTCCCTTGACCGGTTGGAAGAGGTGTTAAAGGAGAAGGATATCATCGTCATCTCCCGGATCGACCATGCCGCTAACGCTGAAAAAGTGGGCATGGAACTACGGCCAACAACGTTGTTGATTTTTGGCAACCCAAAAGCGGGCACGGCATTGATGAAGATGAACCCGGCTATCGGGGTTGATCTACCTATGAAAGCACTGGCTTGGGAAGATGAAAACGGGCAAACCTGGCTGGTTTACACGTCTATGGAAGCATTGGCCAAGCGGCATGGCATCGACCCGAAT
>JAAUQA010000316.1 GCA_012032855.1 Candidatus Competibacteraceae bacterium | reverse complement strand
GGAGCAAACGTGCGGATTCTTCCTGAAATCTGCGGCATGTCTTTCCCTCATTTTATCCATTCTTGTTTTTATTTCCTGGGCTGACTTATTGTCTTTCGACTCTAAGGACCCTTTGAAGTGGGCTATCTTCTTGTTGGCCTTCACAATGGTAACCATTAATTTTGCGGTTTTGGGTTTTGGCCTAGTGCCAAATGCGCAACACCGGGAACATAAGTTGGATTGGACGAAACTTTTGACGCAAGCTGAAGAAAACGGCGCAGATTTAGTGGAATTAGATCACGAATTCCGTCGCTCGTTTGATTATGAACCACTCCCTTTGAACCCTATTAAGTCAACGATGTGACTCGACAAGTGGTAGGTGGGCGTATCAGTAGAGGTTCTAAATGCTCGGTCAATTGTGCCGGGCATAGCGAGCCTGACTACGGTGCCCACCTCATATTAATCAGTTAACGCCTCCAAGGTTTCCTGAAGGTTCATCCAGTCTTCTTCCAGCTTTTCCAGCTCCTGCTCATTACGTCCTTGACGTAGCAGCAATTCTTTAAGTTTCACCTTGTTAGCGTCATCATAAATTTGCGGGTCGGCCAAGGTGGATTCGATAGCGTTTTTATCGGCGCTGAGCTGTTCAATCTTTTTCTCCAGCGCACGTACACGCTGCTCTATAGGTCGCCGTTGCGCGGCCAATTGTTGCCGTCGTTGGGCGGCTTCGCGTTTTTGCTCTTGCCGGTTAGCGGTGTTTTTAGGAGTAGCGTTGTCGGACTCTTGATCGGGTCGCTGGTTCAGCCAATCCCGATAGTCGTCTAAATCCCCTGGGAAGGGGTTTATCCGCCCGGCAGCGACTAGGACAAAATCGTCTGTGGTGGTGCGTAATAAATGCCGATCATGCGACACCACGATCAATGCCCCGGCGTATTCCTGCAGCGCCAGGGTTAGGGCAAGGCGCATCTCTAAATCCAGATGATTGGTCGGTTCGTCCAGTAACAGCAAATTAGGTCGTTGCCAGACCAATAACGCTAAGACCAGCCGGGCTTTTTCGCCACCGGAGAACGGTTCCACCATAGCAGTTGCCTGATCACCTCGAAAGCCGAATCCGCCCAGGAAATCGCGCGCTGCTTGGTCACTGACTTGAGCATCTTGTTTTTGTAAATGCTGTAGTGGCGTCCAGTCGGGACGCAGTTGCTCCAATTGATGCTGGGCGAAATAGCCGACATTCAAACCCTGCCCTTCCTGCCGGGTACCGGACAATGGCGGCAGCATGCCCGCCAGTAACTTGATCAGCGTGGATTTCCAGCGCCGTTCGGCCCTAACAGACCCAGCCGGGTGCCGGGGCTGATGGTGAGGCTAACCTGCTGAAGCACTGTCCGGTTGCCATAGCCTGTAGCGATATGCTCTAAGTTAAGCAGGGGATGGGGCAGTTTTTCCGGGGGTTTGAAACCGAAGTGGAACGGCGAATCGACATGAGCGGGGGCGATTTTCTCCATCCGCTCCAGGGCTTTAAGCCGACTTTGCGCTTGCTTGGCTTTAGTGGCCTTAGCACGGAACCGATCGACAAAACCCTGCAGATGGGCAATTTCCCGTTGCTGCTTGGTGTAAGTCGCCTGCTGCAACGCCAGCCGCGCGGAGCGTTGTTCCTCGAAGGCACTGTAATTGCCGCTGTACAAGCGAATTTGCCGGTTTTCGAGATGCGCGATGGTGTTGACCACGTTGTCCAAAAAATCCCGATCATGCGAAATCAATAACAGCGTGCCGAGGTAACTGCGTAGCCATTGCTCCAGCCAAAGTACCGCGTCCAGGTCAAGATGGTTGGTGGGCTCGTCCAGCAACAGCAGGTCGGAACGGGCCATCAGAGCGCGGGCCAGATTCAGCCGTTCGCGCCAGCCGCCGGAAAATTCCGCGACGGCCTGATCCAATTGTGTGACAGTAAAGCCCAGCCCAGCTAACAGTTTTGCCGCACGTGCCTGAGCGGAATACCCATCAAGCGCATCGAAGCGGGCATGTAATTCGGCTAAATGAACGCCATCATCACCGGTTTCGGCAACTCGCAGCTCGGTTTCCACTTGACGCAGTTCACTATCGCCATCCAGCACATAATCAATGGCGGCTGTCTGCAATGCCGGGGTCTCTTGAGCGACATGAGCGATACGCCAACCGGTCGGCAAGTCCAGATCTCCCGCATCTTGATGCAACTCGTTTTGTAATAAAGCGAACAGGGTGGATTTGCCGCTGCCATTCGCACCGACCATGCCCACTTTTTGGCCGGGATAAACTTGCAGGGTAACGTCTTCGAGCAGCGGTTTGCCGCCGCGTTGCAGAGAGAGTTGGCGTAAGGTCAACATAAAGAGGTATTCACTCAGGTCGGTACAATTTGAGATGGCGAGGTCGTATGCCCACCGCCACTAAGACAAACATATAGATCGCAAAACCACCACCCACTAGCGTTCCCATATGCAGTACCCGATAACCGACATCGGCTTGAAACCAGTCCAATAATTCACCGCGGTCATACCACAACGCGAGTCCCATCAGGAAATTAGCGATGCCGAGTTGCAGTAAAAAGCGAATCCAGCCGGGTGCCGGTGTATACACGCCTTCCTTAAGCAAGATATAGAGCAGTAACAGCGCATTGAGATAAGACGACAACGAAGCCCCCAGCGCAAGACCGGCATGAGCGAGTGGAAAAAACAGCGCGACGTTAAGCACCATGTTGACCACCATAGCGATGATGCCGATCTTTACCGGTGTGCGCGTATCCTGCCGGCGTAAAAACCGGCGCCAATACTTTCACCAACATGAAGGCCAATAAACCCAATGAATAGGCCATGAGACTGAGGCTGGCCATGCGCACATCGTGAGGACCGAATTCGCCGTATTGGAACAACGTTGACAGCAACGGGCCAGCCAAGATAACCAGCCCGACAGTAGCGGGAACGCCGATTAACAGGGCCAAACGCAGCGCCCAGTCCAAGGTGAGGGAAAAGCTCTCACGGGAATCCGCGGCATGTTTTTTTGACAGGCTAGGCAAGATAACCGTGCCCAGCGCAACCCCGAAGATGCCCAAGGGGAACTCGACCAGCCGGTCGGAATAATACAGCCAGCTCACGCTACCAGTAACCAGGAAAGACGCTAAAAAGGTGCTGAACAGTAAATTGATTTGAGCCACCGACGAACCGAACAAGGTGGGCAGCATTAATTTGAGGATGCGCTGTACGCCAGCCGATTTCCAACCCCAACGGGGGCGAGGCGAGAGGTTTAAGCGCTTCAGAAAGGGTAGTTGGAAGAGTAATTGCAGCAACCCGGCAAAAAACACCCCCCAGGCTAACGCCATAATCGGCTCATCCAACCGAGGTGCTAACCACACGGCAGCACCGATCAGGACAATATTGAGCAAGGCCGGAGTTAACGCCGGTATAGCAAACCGCCCGAAACTGTTCAGGATGCCGCCCGCCAATGCGGTTAGGGAAATAAACAACAGATAGGGAAAGGTGATGCGCAGCATCTCAACGGTCAAGACGTATTTATCCTGGTCTTGGCTGAAACCAGGCGCAAATACCCAGATCAACACCGGTGCAGCCAGCACCCCGACGGCTGTCGTACCTAACAGGATCACACTCAAGGTCCCGGCCACATCATCGGTTAAGCGGCGCAGTTCCTCATGAGAGTTCTGGGTTTTGTATTGCGAAAAAACCGGCACAAATGCCAGTGAAAAAGCGCCTTCGGCAAACAATCGGCGCATGAGATTAGGAATGCGGAAAGCCACGAAGAAAGCATCCGTACCCGCACGGCGCCGAACAAATGGGCGAAGATAATGTCGCGGGCAAAGCCGAGAATGCGGGAGATAAACGTCATAGCGCTGACGATGCCGGTGGATTTGAGCAGTGCTCTACTCATCGTCCACCTGCGCGGCGCGATTGCTGCTTTGAGGAGCAGTGAAGGTATTGATCAACAATTAGCGGGCCTCTTGCCGGTTAATGAATCCTGACATTAATACAGTAGATCAGCTTGCAGCGCATCGGATAGGTCGCTAGAGTGCATCATAGACTGATATGCTGACGCCGATAGTTCGTCGAAGTCGTTCGATATTTGAGTTCAAAATAACCATAAAAACCAGCCTATTCCAATGCAAGACCTATTAGACAGCTATGACATACTGGTTAAGTACACCAAAGCGTTGGCAGTGGCGTTGGAGGAGCGCGATCTCAATACCCGCTTGCACTCTGATCGTGTGGTGGCGATCTCACAAGCCATCGGGAAACGGTGTGGCCTGACGAGTATTGAGCTGGCATTGCTTGAACTCGGCGCATCCTTTCATGATATCGGCAAGATTGGTGTGCCGGACCATATTTTGCTTAAACCGGCCAAGCTGGAGCAAGATGAATGGCAGAGAATGAAGGCGCACTCGGAAATCGGCGAACGTATCCTGCGGGCAATTGATCTACCAGGGATTGATCAAGTTGCGTCTGCGATCCGTCATCATCATGAGCACTTCAATGGCTGCGGTTACCCGGACGGCCTCATGGGCGAAGCCATACCACTGATCTCACGCATTATTGCCGTTGCGGACAGTTACGACGCGATGGCGGTGACACGGTCTTATCATCGTCCTCGCTCACATAACCAGATCATGGACATTCTCAACTCGGAGGCGGGCGCTAAGCTGGACCCTGATATTTTCAAATACTTTTCAGCGCTGATCGATACCAGCCCTTTCAAGGCGTAAAATCACTTTAAGCAAGATGTTGGTCAACTCTCCTTCGGTAGCTCCAGGAAAGCACGTTGGGTTGTTCTGCAAAATATCCAATGATGGAAACGGAGTAAATGGCTTTGCTTCAACCGATTGCACGGAATCACTTCGTGCTCCTTGAGATGTGAGGATTCCCATGAATGTTATATGACATATAAAAGATAATAAAAACAATACGCTATC
>JAAUQA010000315.1 GCA_012032855.1 Candidatus Competibacteraceae bacterium | reverse complement strand
TCGTCGCCGCTTGGCTGAGCGTTATGGAACCTCGGCCGTTGCGCGCCGCAATGTGGATTATCGCTTTGTTTGTGCTCGGCAATGTGACCACGCTGATTTATTTGCTGTGCCGCACCCGGCAAGTCCAGCATTTTCCCGAACTGTTCCTGCCCTCTCGGCGGAGTGAGTAACCGCGCTGATAGCATTGGCTTAGCCCGAAGAAATGA
Source organism: Candidatus Competibacteraceae bacterium (assembly GCA_012032855.1). The sequence continues at coordinate 4,724 of JAAUQA010000315.1, read as the reverse complement.
TGATGACATCATGAGTCTGGATGATTTACAACAGGGGTTGGATGAGCGAAAGTCGGGGTTCGCTTCCGCCATAATCGCAATGCTTCCCAATAAATAGCGGCAACCACCTTGCCGGTCATGAAGGGAAACGCAAACCACAGTGTGGCTAAATTCCAGCCTGTGATGGCCCGATGCCGCAACGCTAAGGTGGCGTCGAAAACCGTGGTTTCGTTTTGCAGCACGGCCATGTGCACTCCCAAGCTTTTCCCCGGTTCGTTGCAGCGCCAACGGTAATCCAGCGCCATAGGCAGGAACGGCGATACATGCAAGGCTTTCTTGAAATGATGGTGATGTCGATCGGACTCAGCGCTGTCCAGGACATAACAATGACGCTCTCCCCACGGCATGTTTGTCACCTCGGCAACCAGGGCATCGATCCGCTCGTCAGCGGCATCAAAACAGTAATAGATACTGATAGGATTAAAGCAATAGCCGAAATACCGCAAATGGGTTAACAGACGGATCGGGCCACAGGGTCTGCGACCCAACTGTGCTTCGACGTAATCGCGCACACAGTCATCCAGCGGTTGGTTGGGATCGCCGAAATGGTCCTCACGACGAAAGCGGGCCGGCGCCCAGCGGCGAGTTGACCACAGCCAACGACCCTGAAACACCGTGGAAAGCTCTGCTAAATCCAGATACAGCATGAATAACCGGTAGCGGAAGGCATGTAGGCGGGGCTGAAACCGCCGATGTCCCACCTGCCCGACATAAAGACAACTGTTCACGCCGCCTCCCGCCGTTGTTTGCAGTATTGATGCACGCGAAATGCGCTATTCACCCCGTCTTCATGGAATCCATTTCCCCAGTAAGCCCCGCAATACCACGTACGAGCAACGCCGTTAATCTCCCACCAGCGTTGTTGTGCGGCCAAGCTATGCGCGGTGAAAACGGGATGATGATAGATTGTGCGATACAGAATTTTGCGCGGGTCCACGGCTTGGCTATCGTTGAGAGTGACGCAGAACGTTTCCGGAGCGTCCAGTCCCTGCAGCATATTCATATTATAGGTGACCGTCGCACGTGCTTGAGCCTGGGGCAGTACCCGATAATTCCAAGCCGCCCACGCCAGCTTTCGGTGCGGTAGCAGGCGCGTATCGGTGTGCAGCACGGCTTCGTTTTCTTGGTAAGGTATCGCGCCCAGGATGTCCCGTTCCTGCGGGCTGGGATCGGCCAATAGTCGCAGCGCCTGGTCGCTATGAGTCGCGATGACGACGGCATCGAAATGTTCGATTTCGCCGTGACGCGGTTTGATGCTGACCCCACCGGGCCGCCGCCGCACCCACTCTACAGGGCTGGATAGGCGAATACGTTGCTGAAACGGCGCGATCAATCGTTGCGCGTAGCATCGCGATCCTCCCTGAATCACCCGCCATTGCGGTCGTCGCGTGATGTTGAGCAACCCGTGGTTTTTGAAAAACTGCACGAAATGCCGCGCCGGAATGCGCTCCATGAGCGCCGGTTCCGCCGACCAGATCGCTGCCCCCATAGGGATTAGATACTGTTCAATAAATGCCTGTCCGTAGCATTGGCGGGTCAAGTAGTTAGCGAGCGTCGTGTGATTATCGTCACTATCTAATAAGGCGAGCGACTCACGGTTAAAGCGCAAGATATCCCGCAACATACGATAAAACGCAGGTCGCAACAGATTGCGGCGTTGGGCAAACAAGGTATTGAGACTATTACCGTTGTATTCCAAGCCGGTTTTCTCGCAGCGGACGCTGAAACTCATGGTGGTAGGTTGAGAAGCAACGCCCAACTGGTCGAGCAGTGTAATGAAATTGGGATAAGTCCAGTCATTGAACACGATAAAGCCGGTATCTACCGCATAGGAACGCCCCCCCACAGAGACATCCACCGTATTGGTATGGCCACCCACGGTGTCATTAGCCTCAAAAATCGTCACGGCATGTTCCTGATGCAACAACCAAGCAGCTGTCATACCCGAAATGCCGGTGCCGATAATCGCAATGTTCATCAATCAAATCCTCTTGGTGCGTTGGGGCTATGAAGAATGCGCCGTGACGCCGAAACAACCGTTGTTCAACCACTGCGGCCTATCTAATAGGGAGTGCGCAATCAACCTGCAGTGAGGATGCAACTTGCCGAACGCTGGTTTGTCGTATTAAATTGCACAATATTTATACATTATCTGTACAAACAGATCAATATCTGTACAAGCTATTTTTATTTTTATGCGCAAGGTGATGAGTCATGAAGAAAATAGTAATGCTGACAGGCGCCAGTGGGGGATTGGGACAAGCATTAGTGCGCCAATTAACTGAGGATGGCTATGCACTGGCATTGGTGGGGCGAGACGAAGAGCGTCTGCAAGACATCTACGGTCCCGACGCTGTAGTTATCGAAGCCGATGTATCAACGGACGCAGGTGCAAAATCGGCGTTCAGCGCCTGTAGTGAGCAATTGGGATTGCCGAACGCTTTGGCACATTGCGCCGGCTCTACCCTGATATCAGCACTGCACCGCACCCCGACAGCGCAGTATCGCGCATGTCTTGCTGCCAACCTGGACAGCGCATTTTTTACCTTAGGCGCGTTCGTGGAAGGGTTACGCGACGCCCGGCAACCCGGCGCAGCGGTGTTGGTTTCCTCGGTAGTCGCCAAAATCGGAGTGGCCAATCATGAGGCAATCGCCGTTGCTAAAGCGGGAGTGGAGGGACTGGTACGATCCGCGGCTGCAACCTATGCACCGAGCCGTATCCGCATCAACGGCGTAGCACCGGGTATTATGGATACCCCGGCCACAGCCAAAATTCTTGGTAATGACGTCAGTCGCGCCGGCGCTCCCGGCAGTATCCGTTACCGGGTATCGGCAATCCAGCTGACACAGCGCAGCTGATGGCATGGTTGTTATCGGAATCGGCGCACTGGGTAACCGGCCAGGTTTGGGCGGTGGACGGCGGGTTTTCCAGTGTCCGGCCTTTGGTTAAATGAAGGCGGATGTCAGAAAGTTATATGCTTGCATGAAGTCCAAGCAGTCCTGCAGCATAGCTAATAAACCGGCAAGGAAGCCGGGTCGGGTATTGCTCTTTGCCCATGTTTACCTGGTCATCCCCCCTAAAGCGGCACTAAACCGAGATTGTTGCGACACTGTTCAGTTTGGTGCTGATCTCACCCACGCAAGCCGACGCAGACGACAGAGCACATTTAGAATCCTACCATTCACAGCACGACATACGACATACGACATACTTGATGCCGGGGGAAGTGCTGCAGGAGACCGGTAATTTTGAGAAATCAAAACTACCGGTCCCTTCACCTGCTACACTTTGAGCGCCGCCCGGCGACACTCGGCGGCGTCACCTTGCGGAGTGAATATGCCCAACATGCGCTGGCTGGTGTTTTTAAGCCTCATTCTGGGAACGGCCTCGGTGTTAGCCGCACCTCAAGTATTACACAGCGGTAGTCGTCAAGTGAGTTTGTTGGAACTCTACACATCGGAAGGGTGTAGCAGTTGTCCACCGGCTGACCGATGGCTAAGCAAACTGACTAGCGATACGCGTTTGTGGCGGGAAGTTGTGCCGGTCGCTTTCCATGTTGATTACTGGGATTACCTGGGTTGGCCGGATCGCTTTGCTTCCTCCGTTTTCGGCACCAGACAACGGCAATATGCGCAAAATGGATTCATCCGCACCGTATATACCCCAGGATTGATTTTGAATGGAAAAGAGTGGCGAGGTTGGTTCCAGCGTCCCCAGCTGCGGCTTGACCATGGAGCGGAGGTCGGGCAGCTTAGCTTGCGGCTGGAGAACGGACAAGTCGAAGCCCGGTTTACCGCCAACGGGAATCAGCCCGCTCGGTTGGACATTCACCTAGCCTTACTGGGATTCGGTCTTAGTTCCCAAGTGCAAGCCGGCGAAAACCGCGGCCGAATGCTGCAACATGATTTTGTCGTACTGGCTTACCAACAGATCCCATGCATGGTAAGAATGCGGATTATCGGGCACAGTTAGAGTTACCGACCACGACCGTTGATGTGCCCCGCAAGGCGATAGCCGCATGGGTCAGCTTGCCGAATAATCCACAACCCATGCAAGCAGTAGGTGGTTGGTTATAGTTTACCGGTATTGATATATTCGACAATATTTGGTCATGTCTTCTGACCAACCTTGAAATCCTGTCATTCACCAATACACTTCAAGTGACGTTGCGTCCCGGTTGCAAGGCGGTGCGTCGTTATTTAAATAACGTAATGCTTGGTACAAGGTGAGCAACCTACTTATTTCCCTTCTGTTGAACTGTATACATCCTATGGAGGAAAACCTTCGATGACAAAGTTGAAAACACTATTGAGCTGGCTGTTGGTATTGTCAGTGATATTTGCATTGCCGGCGTTTGCTGCTAAACGTGACAAATTCGGTGCTGACAAACGACACGAAGCCGTCAAGAAAGAACTCAGGAGCATTAAAACCTCCGACAAGGAATTCAATTGGAAAATGGTCATGCCCTGGTCCAAGGGGCTGTTGTTTTTCGATATGGCACAGCATTTCTCCGATACGGTGAAACTGGCTTCCGGCGGGCGGCTTGATATCAAACTGTTCTCGGCAGGCGAGTTGGTCGGTGCTTTGGAAAGTTTCGATGCGGTAAGTAAGGGCTCGGCGCAGATCGGTCACGATTGGCCCGGTTACTGGAAAGGCAAGAACGAGGCGTTCGTCGCGTTCGCCT
>JAAUQA010000314.1 GCA_012032855.1 Candidatus Competibacteraceae bacterium | reverse complement strand
CGATCCGGGGAAGCCCCGTCTTCGTGCCGGTACAGGACGCGACGGTGTGGGCCACCCCCCTGGCGACGCCCCACCAACGGCATGCGGCTCGCGGTGCAGGCGGAGCCCTACTGTATCGCGTCGAGGATGTTGTCGAGATCGCCGCTGAACACGGGGCGGATCATTTGATCGATTATTCCCGAGAAGACATTCGCGACCGGGTCAAGGCGCTGGGTGGTGCCGATGTAGTCTACGATCCGGTCGGCGGTGATGCGTTCGACGCGTCGTTACGTTGTATCAATTGGGAAGGACGGATTCTGGCGATCGGTTTTGCCAGCGGCAAGGTACCGCAACCGCCGGCCAATATTCTGCTGGTGAAAAACTGTGCCGTTCTCGGACTCTACTGGGGCGCTTATCTGTGGCGCAACCCACTGATTATGCAGAACTCGCTGAGCGAATTGTTGAGCTGGCACGCCCAAGGCCAGTTAAAACCGCATGTATCGCGGACCTATCCGCTAGAACAAGCACGAGAAGCATTAGCCGATTTGCTGGCGCGGCGTTCGACCGGCAAACTGGTGCTAACCATGCGTTGATTATTCGGAATCGTTATAGCCATGCCTTCGCACACTTCGGGCACGTTACCTCGTCTGATTATTGCGCTGCTAGGGTTCTGCAGCACCACTGTTTCCCATGCATCGGCGTGGGAACTGATCAGAGACGAAGCCGCTATCCAAGTGTTTGCACGTGCCGTTCCCGGTTCCAAGATTAAGGCATTAAAGGGTATCACCCATGTTCAAGCGCCGCTGGCGGGCGTGGTGGCTTTGTTGCAGGATGCCGAAGCGAACATCGAGTGGGTGTATCACAGCGGTGGGGTAAGGGTTTTACAGCAAGTGAGCGAGCGCGAAGCCTACGTTTATGCGATTACCGAAGCGCCTTGGCCTATTTCCGACCGGGACGCGGTCATTCGGTTTTCTCTGCAACAGAATCCGCACAATCGGATGGTGACGATCACCATGTCGGGCCATCCTGATTACCTTGCGCCACAACAATCTTATGTGCGCATGCCGGTTTTCGAAGGTTTTTGGCAGCTGACCCCTTTGTCGAACGGACGGGTGGAGATCGTCTGTCAACTGCATGCCGAACCCGGTGGTTTCATTCCCGACTGGTTGGCCAATTCAGCAGCACAGAAAGCCGCTTACCAAACCTTGGTTAATTTACGAAACATCATCTCTCGGCAGAAATATCAGAACGCAACCCTAAACTTTATCCAAGAACCGCCTTAGCCGCTCAGTCTGCGACCGATTTACATTCTTTTTACAAACCTTTCACAGGGTGCTGACCACTCGTAGCGGTATGCCTTGTAAAACTAGGGCTGTACGCTAACAACTAATCACGAGGTGGATGGCATATGAAATCAATCACTCACAACCTTTGCGCAGCATTGACGACTTTGTGCATCGTCTTGCTGTTACCCGATGTGGCTACGGCGCAGAAAATCGGTTTGAATGTGGCCGTCGATAAGCCGGTCATGCTGGCGGGTAAAAAGCAGTCTGCTTATCTCAAGGTGTCTCTCACCGGGTTCTCGTTATCGCATAACGCTGAACGCACCCCGGTCAACGTGGCGATCGTATTGGATAAATCGGGCTCCATGCGCAAGGCTAAAATCCAACGGGCTCGCGAAGCTGCAACACTGGCGATCAGCCGTCTAAATGCCGACGACATCGTTTCAGTGATAGCTTATGATGACGTGGTGCGGATCATCGTGCCGGCTACCAAGGCGCTTGATAAGAAAGCCATTTTCGCAGCGATTGAGGATCTAGAAGCGGGTGGCAGCACCGCCTTATTCGCCGGGGTTAGTAAAGGAGCGCAAGAGGTACGGAAGTTTCTCGACCGTAACCGCGTGAATCGGGTCATCTTGCTATCTGACGGGTTGGCTAACGTGGGGCCGAGTTCACCCACGGAACTGGGTCGGCTAGGCGCTTCGCTGGGCAAGGAAGGGATCAGTGTGACGACTATCGGTCTAGGGCTAGGCTATAACGAAGACTTGATGACCCAACTGGCTGGGCTGAGTGATGGCAATCATGCTTTTGTCGAAAACGCCAACGACCTGACTCGCATCTTCAACGCCGAATTCGGCGATTTATTGTCGGTAGTCGCACAACAGGTAGACGTGCAAATCCTTTGCGCACCCGGCATTCGACCGATCCAAGTGCTGGGGCGTAACGCCGATATTGCCGGACAAACCGTTTATACGAGCCTGAACCAACTGTACGGCGAACAGGAAAAATTTATTTTATTGGAAATCGAGGTTCCGGCCGGTGAAGTCGGGCAACGTCAACAACTGGCAACAGTCGATGTGACTTATCTCAACATGCATACCCGCAACCAAGAGCAACTGAGCGCTTCCACAGCGGTCAGCTTTACCCAGTCCCCGGACACGGTGGCCGAAGCGACTGACGACAAGGTGGTGACGGTCACGGTCGAACAGGTGGCCAACGAAATCAGCAAGGATGCGGTAAAGTTACGCGACGAAGGCCGGGTCGAAGAAGCCCAACGCAAGCTTGAGGAAGGCGCTGAATTCGTGAAACGCAACGCGGCGCAATACCAATCCGCCCCCTTGCAGAGTCTAAGCCGGGAGTTGGAGCAAGATGCCGATGCGCTGGGCGATGAACAGGACTGGAATCGAACCCGCAAGGAACTGAAGAAGAAACAGTATTCCCGCGATGTGCAGCAGAGTTATTAACCGCTAGCCTGAGGAATCATCATTCCATCAAAGAAAGGGGGTACGCGACCTGGCGTACCCCCTTTCGTTTACTGCTTTACTCGTCCTGAGTCAGAGCGATCGGTTCCCGTCCCTGCGCGAGGGTGTCGAAATACTCCCGAGTAATCGCCACGACCACCGGCGAGAGCATCAAGAGCGCGATGAGATTGGGCAAGGCCATCAAGCCGTTGAACACATCGGCCAACGCCCAAACCAATTCCAGTTTGAGAATGGCGCCCACGCCGACCGCCAGGCTGAACAGGATTCGGTAGGGGCGGATGGCCCATTCGCCCAACAGATATTCGGTCGCGCGTTCACCGTAGTAACACCAACCGAGAATGGTGGAATAGGCGAATAACAGCAGGCCGAAAGTGACAATGTAACTACCGCCGGCAACCCCCATGCCATAGGCCGTAGAGGTCAGCGAAGCGCCGGAGTCGCCATTGGACCAGGCGCCGGTCACCACCAGCACCAGGCCGGTCATGGTGCACACCACCAGAGTGTCAATAAAGGTCTGGGTCATCGACACCAGCGCTTGAGACACCGGGTGTTTGGTCTTGGCAGCGGCGGCGGCGATGGGCGAACTGCCCAAACCGGATTCGTTGGAGAACACGCCGCGGGCTACCCCCATGCGAATCGTCAGCATCAGCGTGGCGCCAGCGAATCCGCCCGTGGCGGCCGTGGGCGAAAAAGCTTCCCTGAAGATCAGCGCGAAGGCTGCCGGAATGGCATCAGCATGAATAACCAAAATAATCAGGCTACCCGCAATATAAAAGCCGATCATGACAGGCACCAGCACACCGGTTACCCGGCCGATACTGGTGATGCCACCCAAGACCACAGCGGCCGTGGCGACGATCAGCACGATGCCGGTCACGCCATGCGGCACGCTGAAGGTGGAGTGCAGGGCATCGGCTACCGAGTTGGATTGCACCATATTACCGATGCCGAACGCGGCTATTGCGGTGAAAAGGCAAAAATCAGCCCCATCCAACGCCAGCCCAGCCCCCGCTCAATGTAATACATGGGGCCGCCCGCCATATTGCCGTTGGCGTCCTTGATCCGGTATTTGACCGCTAGCACCGCTTCGGCGTACTTGGTGGCCATGCCGACCAGGCCGGTGACCCACATCCAAAACAGCGCGCCCGGCCCGCCGATCGCGATGGCGGTCGCCACGCCCGCGATGTTGCCCGTACCGACAGTGGCTGACAGTGCAGTCATCAGCGCTTGAAAGTGGCTGATGTCGCCGGGCTCGTTGCTGTTTTCGCGACGTTTTATCAGGGCCAGCCACAAAGAATACCCCAGCCGGCGAAACTGCAAGCCGCGCAGGATAATGGTCAGATACAAACCCGTGCCGACCAGCAAAATCAACAACGGCGGTCCCCAAACGAAACCGCTGATTGTATTGACTACATCAAGCAGATTATCCATCACGATCTCCTCCGCTTGTCATTCGTTATAGGTGTGCTTGTGTACAACAATCAGGCGTACTTACGTACACCTGGCAACCTCCTCCAAGTCTATTTAGTGGATGAATGGCGCATATCCGATTGGGAAGGAAAGAAAGCGCCTGCTATAGCGCCGAATGAAGCAGGTTCTGACATCAGGCGAAGCTCCGCGAGGGAGCTCCGCCTTGGATGAATGCGATTAGAGGAATTTCTCGACCGACACGTAGTCCATGCCGAATGCTTCGGCAACATTCTGATAGGTAATCTTGCCGTCCACCATGTTCACGCCATTGCGAATATGGAGGTCGGACTCCGCGGCTTTCTTCCAACCGGCGTTGGCCAACTTAACCGCATAAGGCAGAGTGGCATTGGTCAGGGCCATCGTGGAGGTCAACGGTACGGCTCCCGGCATGTTGGCGACGCAATAATGCACCACGCCATCCACCATGTAAGTCGGCTCAGCATGAGTGGTAGGCTTGGACGTCTCGAAGCAACCACCCTGATCGATAGAGACATCCACTAATACCGTGCCCGGCTTCAAGCTTTTCAGCATTGCGCGGGTAATCAAATGGGGGGCCTTCGCGCCATGGACTAACACCGCGCCGATGATGACATCGGCCTCTTTGGCCAATTCCCGAATGGCGCCGGGGTCGAATACATCGGGAAACAGTTCTTCGGCATGACTTCGGACAGATAGCGCAGACGATCCAGGCTGGTGTCGAGCAGATACACTTGGGCGCCCAATCCGCAGGCCATTT
>JAAUQA010000313.1 GCA_012032855.1 Candidatus Competibacteraceae bacterium | reverse complement strand
CAAAAGAAACCCCTTGGTAACCGCCGGTACGGCTGTAAATCTGGGAGTTGATGCCGATCACCTCACCGTTGAGATTGAACAACGGTCCCCCGGAGTTGCCGGGGATTCACCGCTGCATCGGTTTGGATGAAAGGCACATAGTTGTCGCTGGGCAAGCTCCGGCCCAACGCGCTGATAATGCCCTGAGTCGCGGTGCTCTCAAAACCGAACGGCGAACCGATAGCCAATACCCATTGGCCGACCTTAAGCTGAGCGGAATTACCAATCTTAACAGCGGGCAAATTCTCTGCCTCAACTTTCAATAAGGCAATATCGCTGCGTGGATCCGCACCGATTACCTTGGCCGGCAATTCCCGCCGATCACCGAGTCCGACCGTAATGCTGTCGTTGTCTTCCACGACATGGGCGTTGGTCAGCACATAACCGTCCGTCGAAATGATGAAACCGGAACCCACTGAAGACGGTGGACGACCGCGCGGCATCTGCTCCGGCATGTCTTCGAAAAAGCGTTTGAAATACTCATGAAAGGGGCTGTCTTCGGGAAACGGCAGCTGTGGAACGCCGCGCCGCTCCGGACGGTTTGGATTGCTGGCATTGATGCTGACCACGGCAGCGCTATGCGTTTCTACCAACTGGGTAAAATCAGGAAATTCTCTGGCCTGCGCGCCCCAGCAAAGCAATACCCCGCTGGCCAACAGAACCCATTTGACTGCTGTGCGATTCATGAATGTCATCACCCGTTATAACCTCTCCGATCCGTCATGCGGACCTTCATCCTCATTATGAATAGTCTCATCGACCTTGCTTAGGTCGGACATCGTTTGTCAATGGTGGACCGCCAACCGCTGGTTTGGTTCGCTCGCTCAGCCCCGGTAGAATCGATAAGTCTTGGCGAAGTTACGGGCTTGGGTTTTAATAATCGACCCGCTTGATAGTGCCTACTAACCAGGAGACTCCAATGGCTGCAATCCCATCCACCATGCTTGAACTCGGTACCCCGGCACCGGATTTTGCATTACCCGAACCGGCCACCGGTAAAACTGTCAGCTTGGCCGATTTCAAGAATGCCCCGGCTTTGCTAGTGGTATTTATGTGCAATCATTGTCCATTCGTCAAACATATTCGTTCGGCTCATGGCGGAATTCGCGCGCGAATATCAAGCCAAGGGCTTGGCGATGGTCGGTATCAGTTCCAACGATGTGGCCGATCATCCGGACGACAGCCCGGAGAAAATGGCGCAAGAAACTAAAGCAGCCGGTTACGTGTTCCCTTATCTATACGATGAGGACCAATCCGTCGCCAAAGCCTACCAGGCGGCTTGCACACCGGATTTCTTTTTATTCGACGGTAACCACAAGCTGGTCTATCGCGGTCAGTTCGACGACAGCCGACCTGGAAATCAGCAACCGGTGACCGGTGCGGATCTATGCGCTGCCGTCGATGCGTTGTTGGCAGGCAAACCAGTACCTGATGACCAGAAACCCAGCATTGGTTGTAATATCAAATGGACCGCCGGCAATGCACCGGCTTATTATCAATGACTAATCGTAGGCCGGATGCTGTACTATCCGGCCTATTTTTCTTGGTGCGGGATCGCAGCGCCGCCGCGTAGCCTTTTTGCGCCCATTGCCTCATTAGCTCGGCATCTTCTAACGCCTCAAGGGGAGCCAGATAGTAGGACATGCTGTAAGGTTTACCCTGCTTGTGATAAACGAACGGCGTGAGTCCCTGCGCGATAAACTCAGTGCGGCTCTGATCATCCACCTTCAAGTACAGCATATCGTCGGCGACCAAGCCGAACATCAGACCCTCCCGATAGAGCCCGTAACCACCGAACATGGCGCGCGCCCGTACCGGTCCAAAGGCGTGCAACAATTCCAGCAGATAGGCGACAAATTCATCGGCCATAGCGCTTGATTTTAACTTTCAGGTATTTGGGGTGAGGCCGTCAGCGATTCAAGTTTTAACTGTCACCGCCAAACCTTAATTGGCCTCCAGAATCCCGCGCACCCGTGCCACTAGTTCTTCGCCGGAGCGGCATTGGATAATCCAATCGCTGATCTGCGCCAGTTGTTCAGGATCGCTGATTTGTTCGAGGTGGGGGGCCAAGGTGTCGGCGGTCACCGCATCGAAACGTAACCGGCTTTGCCGCAGCAACAGGGCCCGCTCGCCTTGGAGTAAGCCTTGCGTTACGCCTTGTTCCAGTCCTTGTTCCAAGCCTTCAGCAAAGCCGCCGTCGCGCCACTGTTGTTTCCACTGCTGTACTCGTTGCGCTAACATCGTGCGTACCTCGTCAAGTTCAATTATCGGTTTGCTGGCGGTATCGGTATCGGCCAGGATCACCCGCCGGATCCACACCGTGCAGGTCCGCCGCAGACCGGTTTGTTGCGGATGCTTGAGCCAGTCCACCAGTGCGGTGACGATGGCCAGCACATCCTCGGGGGTGCGACTGTTCTCCAACCGGAAGACGGCGGCCACCAGATTGTGCAGCCCGGCCAGTTGTTGATCGCTATAGGTGCCTTCGTCCAACAGTAGATAACGCTGCCGGGGTTGATAGGCTTGGAGTTCCGCCGGGGCCGGTTGAATGAGTTGAACGAGTTCGACCGCGGCGGTCCAGCGGGTTTCGCCATTATACAGGACGATGGGCAACACCGGGGGTAGCCGGTCTTGACTTAGGGAGTGACTGCGAATCAGGTCCTGATACAACAAGCCGGTATAGCTGAGGATCCGCACCGCCATGAAGCGATCGACCGTGGACTGGAATTCCAGCAGTAGATAGACGTACAGCCAGTGGTTTTGAAACCGCACTCGCCAGACCACATCGTCATGGCGATGGCGGAGATCATCAGCGACATAACTGGCGTTGGATTTCTCCAGGGTGGAGAAATCCAAGGACTTCACCCAGTCCTGAGGGACAAAACCCCGTAGCAGGTCTTCGACCATTTCGGCATGGGAGAATAACAGCTTGTAGCTGGCGTCGTGCATTCTCAGAGTATAACAAACCGCGTTTTCAGGTTGCATCGAAGTCCGCCAGCCGGCGTAGCCCCTCATGATCCAGAATCGTGAGCGCACGATGTTTGAGGGTGAATAGCCCCTCATTCATAAGCCCCAATGCATCGGCTATGTCCTCTTGGGTTAAAGGAAAGGGCATCGCATTGCCACCATTCAAGCCACGCTGGGCTAACCGGCGGTGTAAGTCGAAAACATTGATCCGGTTTATTGAGCCAACCGCAACGCAGAAAGTATTGTAAGCACTTTTTTACCCTTCATAATGCCCGCTTACCGATCAATAAAGGCTTTCTTTACATTATGACCCAACTCAACCCGCCCCCGGCGCGTTCTGCGGCGGAAATACTGCGTGTTATTCTTAGCGGTCGCATGCTGGTCGCTTGCTTGATGGGATTTTCCTCCGGCCTTCCACTGTTGTTGACCGGTTCCGTACTGCAAGCTTGGATGACGGAAGAAGGGGTCGATCTCGGCACGATTGGTTTGTTCGCCTTGGTGGGGTTGCCTTACACGCTGAAGTTCCTCTGGGCCCCGCTGCTGGACCGCTACACCCTAATGGCGTTTCTTGGGCGTCGGCGCGGTTGGTTGCTGGTCATTCAGGTGTTGCTCGCCGCAGCGATTGCTGGTTTAGGGCTCATGCAACCGGCGATTAGTCCATTCCTTGTGGCTTGCGCTGCATTTATGGTGACATTTTTCTCGGCATCGCAGGACATTGTCATTGATGCCTACCGGCGTGAGTCCTTAGCTGATGATGAACAAGGGCTAGGCGCATCATTGTATGTAAACGGTTATCGAGTGGGGATGTTGCTGGCTTCCGGTGGCGGCTTAATCTTGGCTGATTTTCTGTCATTCTCCACTGTGTTTTTGATCATGGCCGGCGCGATGACTGCTGGAATCGTCACCACTTTGCTCGCTACTGAACCGGAAGTGGCGGCGGGCACCCCGAAAACCTTGTATCACGCCGTGGTGCAACCGTTTACCGATTATTTCAGTCGCCAAGATGCAGTGTGGATTCTGCTGTTCATACTGCTCTACAAAATCGGCGACACCATGGCGACCCACATCACCACGCCGTTCTACCTGGACATTGGCTTCAGTAAAACCGAAATCGGCACCGTGGTGAAGCTATTCGGCTTTTGGGCCACCATTATCGGTGGCTTTGTCGGCGGCGTGTTGATTCTGCGTTGGGGTATCTATCGATCGCTGTGGCGATTCGGCATTTTGCAAATGGTTACTATTTTGGGGTTTGTCGCCTTGGCCCGAGTCGGTCATGATCTCACCGCATTGGCGTTGGTCATCGCTGGCGAAAACCTAGCCGCTGGCATGGGCACCAGTGCCTATATTGCCTTCATGGCGAGTCTCACCAACAAAAAATTCACCGCTACCCAATATGCCTTGTTATCCAGCCTGATGGGGATACCACGCGTCATCCTCGCCTCTCCGACCGGTTATATGGCTGAGTTTATGGGTTGGGAAGGATTTTTTATCTTCTGTACTGTAACCGCCATTCCGGGACTGTGGTTATTAACTCGGTTCCGCAGCTGGATGGTCCAAGAAGCGCAACCGATCACTCCCACTTTAAAGAAAGCGGAAGAAGCGTAGAACGCGCTCAACGTCACTTTTTTATCATCGGTCCGTCATAAAACTGTTGCATGGCTGCGCCATAGTCGCAGCCATGTCCAGTCAGCCTATCCCCAATAACCCGGAACCCGCTAGCGATCGCCGTTTGCGGGTCACTGTCGTCACGGAAACCTATCCGCCGGATGTCAACGGCGTCGCTATGACTATTGGGCAACTTGTTCATGGCTTATTGGAACGGGGTCATCGGGTTCAATTAATCAGGCCCCGGCAAACCTCAACCGAAACCCCACACAGCGACGGCAATTTGGAAGTCGTCCCGGTATTCGGGGTGCGCTTGCCGTTTTACCGCGAGGTGCGAATAGGCTTACCCGTTG
>JAAUQA010000312.1 GCA_012032855.1 Candidatus Competibacteraceae bacterium | reverse complement strand
GGCTCTAGCCGAGCCCGTTTTTCAATCCACGCAGATGCGTTGTCAGACCGCGAATTGCTGCGAGGCGAATTCCCAATTGACCAGATTCCAAAAATGCTTCGACGTACTTGGGACGAGCGTTGCGGTAATCGACGTAATAGGCATGTTCCCAGACATCGCAGGTCAACACGGCTTGCTGACCGGAAGTCATCGGGGTGCCGGCATTGCTGGTGCTAACCAGATCCAATGAGCCATCGACATTTTTGACCAGCCAGGCCCAACCGGAACCGAAGGTGGTCACGGCACACTTGGAGAACTCTTCTTTAAACGCAGCGAAGGAGCCGAACTTTTTGTTGATTGCATCGGCTAGCTCACCAGTCGGTTCGCCACCGCCGTTCGGGCTTAGGCAATGCCAATAAAACGTGTGATTCCACACCTGTGCGGCATTGTTAAACAGCCCGCCGGAAGATTTCTTAATAATGTCCTGCAAAGACATTTCCTCGAATTCAGTTCCTTTGATTAGGTTGTTTAGATTGGTGACATAGGTCTGGTGGTGCTTACCATAGTGATATTCTAAAGTTTCTTCAGAAATATGAGGAGCCAGCGCGTTCTTGGCATAGGGCAAAGCAGGTAATTCGTGAACCATTGATATTCTCCGTGTTGAGGGAAGGCTTGGCCAGGGCATCGGATGCCCGAGTGGAACGATTGAGCTAATAACCAAGCTGCGAAGTCGGAATAGTTTAATGAACACTATTCTACCATTGCAACGTTTTCAAGGCACCGTTCAGGTTGCAGCGTCTGTGTTATCCTTGCGCGCACACCTAATGATCGGAAAAATATCCGCTTGAATTTTGGAGTCGAGGTTATGAAAAATGGCTGTTTTTTCCTATTGCTAATCAGCTTGTTGGGAGGTTGCGCAGGGTTACCGGGTGGTGGTGGCGCTAGTGAATCCACGGAAACGGCCGCAAGTTCCGGGCAGTCGTCCCGTGCCGCGCCTAATGACCGAGCGATTACTGCGGCGATTCAATCCGCCATGCAGCAGGATGAGTTGTTGACCGGGACTAGCGTTAATGTGGTGTCCGAACAAGGTATCGTAACGCTCAGCGGTCAATTGTCCAGTGCGCGTGCCGCCAATCGGGCCTTTTCCGTGGCCCGCAACACGGAGGGTGTGCGCCGCGTCATCTCTAATCTGACTTGGCCTTCTCCTTAGTGCGCTCTATTACTTGGAATCGGTAACCGGCTGTGTGCGGAATTAGTGGCGAACTGCGGCTTGATGGCCGCGAACCCGATCTGGCTCTACTCAGTCGCATGTTGGGTCGGCTTGCTCGGCGCGGCCCCGATCATGAGGGGTGTTTCTCCGATGGCCCCGTGGTGTTGGGACATCGCCGCTTAGCGATCATTGACTTGAGCGACCGCTCCAATCAACCCATGATTGATCGCGAATTAGGACTGACTTTGGTTTTCAATGGGGCGATCTACAACTATCGGGAATTGCGCCAAGACTTGCAGAAACTCGGCTATGGGTTTTTCTCCGACGGCGATACCGAGGTCATTCTCAAGGCCTATGCCGAATGGGGTGAGCGCTGTGTCGAAAAACTCATCGGCATGTTTGCCTTCGCGGTATGGGATATTCGCAAGAAAACGCTGTTTCTAGCGCGTGATCGACTCGGCATCAAGCCGCTGTATTACAGCCGTTGCGGTGGCAATTGTTTCCGCTTCGCCTCTAATACTCAGGCGTTGCTGGAAGCCTGCGATGCTAATACCGACATTGATCCGGTCGGTTTGCATCATCAGCTGACTTTACATGCGGTGATTCCCGCGCCGCGCACGATTTTGCAAGGGATTCGCAAGCTGCCGCCGGCATCCACCTTGACTATCGATATTCAAGGCCGCGAGCAAACCCGCGTCTACTGGCATCCCCGCGCAACCCGTCCGCCGGAACCGCGCACCGAACAGGATTGGCAGGAAGCCGTTCATGACGCCTTAAAACGGGCCGTCAAGCGGCGCTTGGATATCGCCGATGTGCCGGTTGGGGTGCTGTTATCCGGCGGTTTGGATTCCAGCCTGCTGGTCGCCTTGCTGGCCGAAGCGGGCGCAAATGATTTATTGACCTTTTCAGTGGGTTTCGAGGATCAGCCGGAAGAGAGGGGCAGCGAATTCGAGTATTCCGATTTGGTGGTCGAGCGCTATGCCACCAAGCACCATAAATATCTGATTCCGAATGGTGAAGCACTTAACCGATTGCCGGAAGCGATTACCTGCATGGCCGAGCCGATGGTCGGACAAGACGCCGTCGCGTTTTTTCTGTTGGCCGAACAGGTCTCTCAAACGGTTAAAGTGGTGCAGAGCGGTCAGGGCGCCGATGAAGCATTCGGCGGCTATTTTTGGTATCCGCTGATGGAGGCCGAATCCGGCAGTGATTTGGAGCGGTTCCGGCGTCATTACTTCGATCGGGACCATGACGATTATCTGCAAACCGTAGCACCGGCGTATCATGGACCCGACTATACCGCCGCTACGGTCGCCGAGCAGTTGTCCTTGCCCGACGCCGATGAGTTCTTGGATCGGGTATTGCGCTTCGACGTCACCACCTTGATTGTCGACGATCCAGTCAAACGGGTGGATAACATGACTATGGCTTGGGGATTGGAAGCCCGGGTACCGTTTCTCGACCATGAAGTGGTAGAACTCGCCTTACGCATGCCCCCCGCATTTAAGATTCGCGATGGCGGCAAAACCATTTTGAAACAGATCGCCCGAGGTCGGTTGCCGGACGCGATTATTGAACGTCCCAAAGGGTATTTTCCGATGCCGGCGCTGAAGTACGTCCGGGGCGAGTTTCTCTCGTTCATGGCCGATATTCTCAATTCCCGCGCCTGCCGAGAACGGGGACTGCTGCAACGCAACCATGTGGACCACCTGCTGGCCGACCCTGAAGCGCATTTCACCCGCCTGCAAGGCAGTAAACTATGGCATTTAGCCCTGTTGGAATCCTGGCTGCAGCTTAATGTAGATGCTGCCCGAGCTTAAACCCTAACAAAGAACCGGTTTTTTAAACCGTGTCTAAACAGTACACTGGTTTAATTAAGGACTGTTGCTTGAGTCCTTTGTAATCCAAACTTTTTCCCTCTGACAGCCGACGCAACGAGGTGTTGAATATGGACGATGTCCTTGAAGTCATTCGCCAACAAGTCGAATCCAATCCGGTAGTGATTTACATGAAAGGCACGCCCCAATTCCCGATGTGCGGGTTTTCCAGCCGTGCCGTGCAGGCCCTGGGCTCCACGGAACTACCCTTCGCTTATGTCAATGTGTTGGACGATCCGGCAATCTTCCAGAATTTGCCCCGTTATGCCGATTGGCCGACATTCCCGCAAATCTATATCGGCGGTGAATTGGTCGGTGGCTGCGATATCACGCTGGAGCTGTATCAGAGCGGCGAATTGAAGACACTGATGGAAGCGGCGGTCAGCAAACACAGCGAGCAAACCGCTCAATAACACCCGCTTGAATACGCCCGCGCAAGCGGGCGTTCCGGATTGATTACCCGAAATCTTCATACGGCAGGTTTACTCTATCCACAAGAGCGAACCTGCCTGTATCATTATGGGATCCAGTTGCCCAATTCCTTCCAGCGGTTGACGATATGGCAGAATAGGTTGGCTGTGCATTCCGCATCGTAGATAGCGGAATGTGCTTCCCTTTCGTTCCACGGGATGCCGGCGGCTTCCAGGCCACGGGCCAACACGGTTTGACCGAAAGCCAGGGCGGCTAACGTAACGGTATCGAAACTGCTGAACGGGTGAAAGGGATTGCGCTTGATCGCGTTACGCGTCACTGCAGCATTCACAAAGGATAGATCGAAAGACGCGTTGTGCCCGACCAGAATCGCCCGACTGCAGCCAGTCTCTTTAACAGCCTGACGCACGGCTTTGAACACGGTGCGCAGGGCTTCGTCCTCGGGTACGGCGAAGCGGAACGGGTGGTGAGGATCGATTTTATTGACCGCCATTGAAGCCGGTTCGAGCTTGGCATCAGGAAACGGTTGCACATGGCAGCCGATCGTACGGGTGGGGTATAAATAGCCTTTATGATCCATGCCGATTAGCACGGCGGCGACTTCCAACAGGGCGTCAGTTTTTGGATTGACTCCGCCGGTTTCCACATCGACAACGACCGGCAGGAAGCCCCGAAAGCGGGTGGCTAAGGGAGATTTAGGAGCAGGTTCATGCATGGTTATACAGCATACCTGAATTTCGTTTTGAATTGACTGTTATTAACATTGTGATCGAAAAACTACGCAATATCGCTATCATCGCCCACGTCGACCACGGTAAAACCACCCTGGTAGACCGCCTCTTACAACAATCCGGCACGTTTGGCGAACGCGCCGTGGTGCCGGAACGGCTGATGGATTCCAACGCCCTGGAACGAGAACGGGGCATCACCATCCTGGCCAAAAATACCGCCTTAAACTGGCGCGATTACCGTATCAATATCGTCGATACACCCGGTCACGCCGATTTCGGCGGAGAAGTCGAGCGGGTGTTGTCGATGGTCGATTCGGTGCTGCTGTTGGTAGATGCCGTGGATGGCCCCATGCCGCAGACCCGGTTTGTGACCCAAAAAGCGTTTGCTATGGGGTTCAAGCCCATCGTGGTGATCAATAAGATCGACCGGCCTGGTTCTCGGGCCCATTGGGTGCTAGATCAGACCTTCGAGTTGTTCGACCGGCTGGGTGGCAGCGATGAACAGCTGGACTTTCCGGTCTTGTACGCCTCTGCTCTGCAGGGTTATGCGGGGCTTGAGGATACGGTGCGGGACGGCGACATGACCCCCTTATTCGAAACCATCGTGAACCATGTCCGGGCTCCTGAGGTTGATCCGGATGGGCCGTTTCAGATGCAGGTCAGTGCGCTGGATTACAACACCTACGTTGGGGTAATCGGCATCGGCCGTATCCGGCGGGGCCGGGTCAAAGCCAATTCTCCGGTGGTCGTCGTTGATCAC
>JAAUQA010000311.1 GCA_012032855.1 Candidatus Competibacteraceae bacterium | reverse complement strand
ATAAACTGGAGATAAGCTCTTGTTGAAACCCCTGTCTTTGCCGAGCACACTATGGATAACAAAGATTACAACCGAGAAATAACCCCACAGACAGACCCCTCGCAATCTGCCCCGATACCAACCAATCCGTTACCATCTCGCCGTCGTTTCTTGCAAGCCGCTGGGGGATCGGGGTTAATGGCACTAACCGCAGGCTTAGGGACGGCCGGCACGTTAGCACTCCCTTCGACTGTTGCAGCGGAAGAGATCGGGCCGTTAACCACGGGCAGACGACGCTACGAGGAGTATTGGTTGCGCAGCCAATCGGCACGATCGCATTTTTTTGCGCGGCAACCGCCCCAGCTTTGCAATGATGACGAAGCCTTATACGCTGACAACCGGGCCAACTTTTCCAAGTGTTTGCCCCATAATGACTTGGGCGAAGTCGATCCGGCTGCTTATCAGTCCTTAAATACCGCGTTGGCCACCGGTAATCCCGCCGATTTTGATGCAATCACCTTGGCCTCCGAGGCAGGCTTAAACAATGGCCAACGATTAGCTAATCCGCAAGCAGCTTATGCCTTTGAAATGACCGGCATTGGCAGTCATGCTACCCGCATCCCGCCAGCACCAGCCTTTGTCAGTGCAGAAATGGCAGCGGAAATGGCGGAAGTCTATTGGCAAGCGCTGACCCGCGACGTGCCGCATCGCGACTATCTGTTCGATTCGCAGATCGCCGCGGCGGTAGAGGATCTCAATCGCTTGTCGGTTATCGCCGGGCCGACGTCGAATGATCAGGTAACGCCGGATACCCTGTTCCGGGGGATGACGCCGGGAGATCTGATCGGCCCTTACGTTAGCCAGTTTCTGTGGTTGCCGATTCCCTACGGTATGGCGACGATTGACCAGCAATACCGTTTTCCGTCGACGGGCGTCGATTTCATGCTCGACTACGATGAGTGGTTAGCGATACAACGTGGTGCCTTACCCACCGCCGCGCTGCAATTTCAATCGGCGCCGCGTTATATTCTGACTAATCGAGATCTCGGGGAATATGTGCATGTCGACTTTCCGTTTCAGGCGTTTTTCAATGCTGCGTTGATCATGTTCAATTCGGTCCCGAAGCTTTGGCCTTGGAAAATCCTTATCGCGATTCGTTTACCCAGGATGGTTTCGTCACCTTCGGCTTGCCGGATATCAATCATCTGGTGACCAAGGCGGCGGGCGTCGCGATGAAAAGCGCTTGGCATCAGAAATGGTTGGTGCATCGGCGCTTGCGCCCGGAAGTATATGCCGGTCGTATCGAGAATCAGCGGCTGGGCAACAAAAATTACGGCATCGCTGCCGAGTTACTGGATTCCACAGCCGTGGCGCAAGCAGTTTCTCGCAACGGCCATGCATTGCTTCCCCTAGCTTATCCAGAAGGATCACCGACTCATCCGGCCTATCCAGCAGGCCATGCGGTATTTTCGGGTGCTTGCGCGACTGTGCTGAAAGCGTTGTTCAACGAAAATTTCGTGATCCCAAACCCGGTGCGCCCCACGCCCGACGGCACAGCCTTGGAACCATTGTCGGATGCTGTTGATCTCACTTTAGGTGGCGAAATCAACAAGCTGGCGAGCAATATTCCACTGGCACGCGACGCCGCAGGCGTGCATTATCGGTCCGACGGCAGCCAGGGGTTATTGGCGGGAGAGCAGCAGGCTATCGGTATCTTGCAGGATTACAGTAAAACCTATAACGAAGCCTTCGCCGGCTTCACGCTGACTCGTTTCGACGGTACCCCCATTTCCATCTTCAACGGTGAAGTTTTTCAATAGCCCTCCAATGCAAAATTATTCATGAGCCAAACTAAACGCCAGCGTGCTTGGCGCAAGCGCGACCCGCTGCTCGAACGGGAACAAGAAAAATATGGCCGCGCCATTCCTAGCCGTGAGTTTTTGATCGAATTTCTGGAAAAAAAAGGCGCTCCCCTCACCCAAGAAGAATTATGCGATGAATTGCAGTTGCGGGAAGAGTGGGAAATCGAAGCACTGCGCCGCCGACTGCGCGCCATGGAACGAGACGGTCAGCTAATCCGCAACCGCCGACGAGGCTACGGATTGATCGCTAAAATGGATTTGATCCCAGGGCGGGTGATCGGTCATCCTGAAGGATACGGCTTTCTGACCCCGGATACCGGTGGTGATGATCTCTATATCTCCCCACGACAGATGCGCTCCCTGTTGCACGGGGATCGCGTCGTGATGCGGGTAGCCGGCGTCGATCACCGGGGCCGCCGCGAAGGTGCCCTAGTGGAAATTCTGGAGCGCAATACCCAACGGGTGGTCGGGCGGTTTTTCCAGGAGCGCGGCCTTGGTTTCGTCGTGCCGGACAATCGGCGGGTCAATCAAGACATTATGGTCCCTCTGGAGTATCAAGGCGAGGCGCAAACCCGGCCAGATCGTCATCGTCGAAATCGTCGAACAGCCCAATAAACGCAATCGTCCCATCGGTCGCGTCAAAGAAAGTGCTGGGTGATCACACTGGCACCCGGCATGGAAGTGGAAATCGCGATTGTCAGCCACGATATTCCTACCGAATGGCCGACAGCAGTGTTGGAGGAAATTCAACAGTTCGGCGACGAGGTGCCCGAAACCGCTACAGCTGAACGGTGGGATCTACGTGATCTCCCGTTGGTGACCATCGATGGGATTACCGCCCGCGATTTCGACGATGCGGTGTATTGCGAACAGCGTGGCCGCAACTGGCGCTTGCTGGTCGCTATCGCTGATGTGTCCTGGTATGTGCAACCGGGTACGGCACTGGATAAAGAAGCCCAGCGGCGGGGCAACTCGGTGTATTTCCCGGATCGCGCCATTCCTATGCTGCCTGAAGTGCTATCCAACGGCCTGTGTTCGCTCAATCCAAAAGTCGATCGGCTATGCCTAGTCTGCGACATGACTCTGAATGCCGAGGGTGGCATTATCCGCTCCCGCTTTGTAGAAGCGGTGATGCGTTCCCCCGCTCGCCTGACTTATGACACCGTCGCCGCCATCTTGGTGGAACGGCATGAAGCCGTTCGCGCAGAGTACAAAGCGTTGCTACCGCATTTGGATAACCTATACGCGCTTTACGCCATCTTGCAGCAGGCCCGCGAACAGCGAGGTACGATTGATTTCGACACCCAAGAAACGCTTATTGAATACGGTGCGGATCGCAAAATTGAACGGATTGTCCCGACCACCCGCAATGATGCGCATCGGCTGATCGAAGAGTGCATGATCGTCGCTAACGTGGCGGCGGCCCGTTTTCTGCGGCGGCACCGCATGCCGGCGCTGTACCGGGTTCATGAAGGGCCGACGTTAGGGAAGCTGGAAAAACTGCGCGGCTTCCTTAAAAGAGCTGGGCTTGCAATTAGGCGGAGGGGATGAACCCACGCCAAGATTATGCTCAGTTATTACAACGAGTGAACGCGCGCCCCGACGCCCCGTTGATTCAAACTGTATTGCTGCGTTCGCTGACTCAGGCTGTGTATAGCCCGTCCAAACTCGGGCATTTCGGTTTGGCTCACGAGGCTTACGCACATTTCACCTCACCGATTCGACGCTACCCCGATCTGCTGGTTCATCGCGCCATCCGGCATGTGCTACACGGCGGCAAAGCCAAGGACTTTAGCTACTCACTCTTGAACATAGTCGGCTTGGGCGAACACTGTTCCATGACCGAGCGACGTGCCGACGACGCGACCCGCGATGCTGTGGAATGGCTGAAATGCGAATACATGCTGGATAAGGTTGGCGAAGTGTTCGACGGGGTAGTGGCGGCGGTCACCGCGTTCGGGCTGTTTGTGAAACTACAGGAAGTCTTCGTAGAAGGCTTGGTGCATGTCACTGCGTTACGCAACGATTATTATCATTTCGACCCCATCGGCCACCGGTTACAAGGTGAGCGCAGCGGCCAAGTTTATCGATTAGGCGATCCGCTGCGGGTAAAAGTTGTCCGGGTGGATTTGGACGAGCGTAAGATCGATTTCGAATTGGTCGGTACCCGGAAGGACACCGTCAAGAAAAAACGGCGGCCGGGCAAGGTGAACTGATGGCGGATCAAGAACAGTGGCTGTCCGGTCTACACGCCGTGACAGCCGCGCTGAAGAATCATCCCGAGCGCTTGGAAAGTATCCGGGTAGAACGACGGCGTCGAGATGCTCGAATACGAACCCTGTTGGAGGAAGCGGAACAGCGCGGTGTGCAAGTGCGTTTTACTGATCGGGATGAATTAGATCGGCTAAGCCAACAAACCCGTCATCAAGGTGTGGTCGCGCGTTATACCGGTTCCGCCGTGACGGTTCAGGATGAAAGCGATCTGCCGGCCTTGCTAGCTGCCGTGCACGGTCCGCCTTTGCTGCTGGTGTTGGATAGCGTGCAAGATCCACATAATTTAGGCGCTTGCCTGCGCAGCGCCGATGCGGCAGGCGTACATGCGGTGTTGGTTCCTGCGGATCGAGCAGCGGGGCTGACCACGACGGTACGCAAAGTGGCTAGCGGGGCAGCGGAACATGTTCCCTTTATTCAAGTGACCAATCTGGCCCGTGCGTTGCGTCAGTTGCAAGAGCAGGGACTGTGGCTCATCGGCGCTGCCGGCGAGGCTGAACAGAGCATATATTCAGTGGATTTCACCGGCCCGGTAGCCTTAGTAATGGGTGCGGAGGAAAAAGGCCTACGACGACTGACCCGGGAGACGTGCGATGTATTGGCGCACATTCCGATGGCGGGTAGCGTCGAGAGTCTCAATGTGTCGGTCGCGGCGGGCGTGTTCTTGTTCGAAGCGGTGCGCCAGCGCACTCATTGACAGCGGTTGAAGACTGGATTATCCATCTGCGGATGGTTCCAAGACGCTTTCCGGCACTTGCAGTACCCGCTCTTCCGCAAAGCGGACATGATACTGAACCCCTCCGGGCAGATCGAAAAAGTGCTGCGCGATCTGCCCGTCTTGCTCAGCAGGCATGACCACGCGGCCTGCAACTGAGAGCGGTATGCGGGT
>JAAUQA010000310.1 GCA_012032855.1 Candidatus Competibacteraceae bacterium | reverse complement strand
TGTCTCAATCTCTTTGAACGCGAAGGCTCTAAACTCAGCTTGCCCAAAAAACAGAATAAGGCCGCCTGGGAGGATGATTATCGCGCCAAAGTGTTGTTTGCCTGAATATTTATATGCGGTCGCCCTGAATTTTTGGCACTCCAAACAGATATCCATGTCTAAATCTGATAAGCTCAAAGAAGAAATCGGTTGGTTAAAGGTTGTGTTTGCAATCCTTGTTGCAACTGACATTTCTTTGGTAGCTTGGCTGGTACAAAACTACAATGGTGCTCCTGTTTCTCTCGCGTTGCTTTGCTCGATCGCAGTGGTGTTTACCACCGCAGGCGTCATCTGGATCAATAGAAGTGCGTACCGAAAAATCGACGAACTAGAGGATCTCTAATGGAATGGTTGGTAGTAGGTGTTTTCTTGGTATTTATTGGCGGCTTAGCGGTGGTCACCATCGACGCGGTCAGACACGCCAGCCATAAGTCACATGACAAATCTGTCAAACCCGCAAAATAAGCAAATGCTTGACAGACACTGATTGTTTAGCTAATGGATAAGGTTATCGCCACAAGGCGAATTATAGACACTTTGGAGGTGCCCCATGGCTTTGGATGCCATTGATCATTTCTGCTTGGCCAAGCACAGCAACAAAATGAACGCTGGGCAGAGCGAAATGTGTTCCGGACGCGGGAACTGCAAAAGCAGTTGGCTGAACAAGCAGCGGCTAATCAAGGTCATTTGGCTATAGTCAGTCAACTGGTCGATGCTTACAACGCTAATGACTGGCAATCTGTTCAAAACATCCTAAGCAGCTACGAAACTCGGACCGCTATCTATCAAGCTGCATATTTTCCTACATATAACAGTCTGAAGCCGACCTAATCATTTACCCGGTGTTTTATCTCCCGACATCGGTTTAACCTTAGGTGCACCCTCTGAGTCCAAATCCTTCGGCTTACCGGATCGAGTCCGGCCCAACGCCCGCAAAGCCGTATCCACGCCACCTCGCATAGCACCCTCCATGCGCCGCTGCAGATCGTGGTGTTCCAGAGCCGTTTCCAGCGATCCCCCCACCCAGCGCAACGCAAAGTCGGGTAACCGATGAATCAGTGAGAAGCAGCGCAGGGTCAGATCCACAGCCACCAGGATAAACAGAATCAACAGCCCGATGACCATCACTGGGCCGGTCGCGTTGCCGCTGGAAGCGTTGACGGCGGCGTTGACGAACGTGCCGGACACCAACGACAGTAGATAAAAACTGATGATGGTGGCTCCCAGCAGACCAAACAACATTAAGGATGGCCGCAACAACAAAGAAAACATCAGCAACCAACCGTTCATCGTTTCGGCAGTAAACCCCTTCCCATTACGGATATGCCACACGGCCCAGATCGGCGCGGCTAACAGGGCCTCGAACACTAAGATAACCCAGTGCAGGCTGGCCAGTGTCCAAATAATGAACGGCGCCATCGGTAAAAAGATGGCGGCCAACAACGCAAAACTCAACAGCGCCAATACGATCACCCCGAGTACCATCCCCACCATGTTCAGACTTTCCGTGCTATGGTTGGTCACCATACCCGTGACGCCACCCAACGCTTTATGCAGTCGGCCCAGTCCGGTTTTCGCGAACACGGTCTTACTGACCCCAATGATGCCTAAGCTGGTCAATACTACGGCGATCATGGCATGGCCTATCCAGGAGATCGCAAACAGCGGATGGGTTTTGGTGAACATCCCCTGAGCGATCCAGTCGATTACCAGGCGCAATAAGCCGCGTGACACATCGTCCAGTGCGCTGTTGTTGGGATCGCCGCCGCGCGTCAAACCCAGCCCGCTATCGGTTTCGGCCTCCATCACCACCGCATCCAAGCGCAGAAACAGATGGCCGTAAGTTTCGATATCCTCGCGGGGTAATTTCCCAAAAATGCGGATCGGGTAAGGTTCTGGCACGTTAAGCGCCAGCTTGTTCATATACTCCGTCAAAGCAGCCAAACGGTAGAACCAGCTGCCGGCAGTTAACCAGCCTTCTCCTTTGGCGGTGGCACTGAATTCACCGAAGGCCCGTTGCCCAGCTTCGTTGATAACCCCGGCGATCAGCCCTTTTAACTCGGCCACATAGTTCTCCGCCGCCGCGTCAATCGCACTGAGGCACTGTCCCCCTGATAACGAACCGGTATTAACCGGCACGCATTCCTGTAAATCCCCTTTCCCTTCAAATAGCCGTTCGGCCAGCGGACGCAGTGCTTTACGCATGTTCAGGGCGCTGATTTCATGAGCGTTCATCATGGATACCCCGAACATGCGCCGGGTTTCCGTTCCAAAGCCCAGCAGGCCCCCTAACCAATAGTTGAATCGATCAAAGGAATCGATCCCGGTAAAGCCACGTTCCAACATGATGTCTTTGCCGGGTTCACGAATCACAAAGCCGCCGCAAGCGGCTTTGCCTAGACCCGGTACAGAAAAGCGGGTGGTGCGCTCGCTAACCACACCGCGTTCGCCGGGATTGCTCTCGTACTTCACGACGTATTTAGCATCCCCACGCGCAGGAATATCAGTCAGCACCAGCTCGCACAGGTTCGAGGCCAGCATCGCAATGGCCAACTGACGGGCTTCCGGCGGTGGCGGCTGTTGATACAGGGTCACCGTCTGGAATTTATCGACAGCTTTATCCCAAATGGCATCGGCCAGGCCCGCGCCACTGAGCGTCACCCACAGCACACCGACCTGGATGAGGCAGTAGCCATTGACCAGCGGAATCAACATCGCCACAGACAGAAAGATGCGCAACGGTGTCCAGACGGTGGAGCGCTCCTGCCCCAGAGCTTCACCTTCATGGGCCGTATCCATGAGCGACGCCACCCCTTTCACAAACAGGAACAGCACCAACATGAGCAGAAGAAAGCCGTTGAACAGGCCGAACATCTCCCCGAAGGCCCCGGTATCGCTGCCACTGAGGCTATCGGCAAACCGGATTTTATCAATGACCGGACCGAAGATGTTCCGGAGCAACGAGACACTGAGGTCGCCCTCGGTCGGTTCCAACTGTTCGGGGCTGAATTCGCCTTGTGCTTGCACGACACCGGTGGCGAGCAAAAGCGCAAGGATCAGCAATCGGACGAAACGGTGAAGCGTAACACGCAACATGGGCAGCCCTCCTTTGTGGGCATTGAGCGAATTAGGGTAGGTAGTCGTCCGGCAATGGTGGTGGCCACCACGCGGTGGGTTGCCCGAGAAACAGGGGGAAAGCGCCTAACTGACGGCGACGGATCGACCAGCAACGATAGGCTGGCCGCATGATCAGGGTAAATAACAGGATCGCCGCACTCAGACCGGCCAGGAGGCCGTAACCATCCCCCACGACCAGCCGAAAAACCCCTAACCCTAAGCTGGCCCAAGCCACCGGCAATACACACCGCACCACAGCCGCATACTCACGATACCGGCGGCGCAAATAGGCGGGCGGCCAATCGTAATGGATGACCGCCTCGTCCCAGGTGAGGGACGGGGTTGCCGAAGGGTTTTTCGATTGGTTTTGCGCGATCAGGTCGTCCAGATAATGCGTGATGGTCGCTTGCAGCGTGCGCGGTTGCTCGAAACTACACACGAGATTGTCACGATGGCCAAGCAGATAGCGGCCAATCACACGGCCTGTACGGCTGTTTCTAAGGGCTGAGGAACGGAAAAATTGAATCATGGTGCAATCCTTTGGTGGCTCGTCTATTATATTAGATGTGTTATAACACAAATGTAACTAAACTATTAATTATGATCAAACATCGCTATCTCTGGTTTATGCTTGGCTGCGTTTGGCTGGCCATCGTCCCATCTTCGGTACAGGCCTATACGTGTGATATGTGTGTGGTACGCGCGGTCAATGCGCACCGGATGGCGATGGTTCAGGAATTCGCCAAACTGCGCGAGCACATCTCGTCAGAAATCAAGACCGTGCGGCAGTCCCATCGCCCAAGTCGAAAAGGATTCGCTGCGCGCTCAAGCGGATATTGGTTACCAACTTCCCGCCGGGGGTTGTGAAACCGCGACCGCCGGGGCTGGGGCAGGACCAGCGCGGGATCGTGCGGAAGCCTATCTGCGGGCCTTCAACCATATCCGGCGTGAGGAGCGAACCGGGACTGCCGCCAGCGAGGCCATGTTCGATGCCCACATTGAGAACTACTGCAACGAGGAAGATGTCGGGTCGCGGGGTTGCGAACAAGCCGGCAACCGACCGGATGCCCAGTTCCTTACAGAAACCCTGTTGTCCGGCTCGGGACTCGGCGACGATGCCGATCCCGCTAAACCCAATACCTTCCTACCCGAAGTCGTGAGTTTCGACGATGACCGGATTACCGATGCCCGGCGCTATATCGATAATGCGGTCGATCCGTTTCCCCTTGATGATGTGGACGAGGCGTTACGGGAAACCGCGCAGGGCCGCGCGTTCTGGTTGCATCGCAAGCTGTATGAGGGTCGTCTGTCGGCGAGCCGCTACAGCTATAACCATGCGCTGGCGCTCCGGGTGCCCGCCGCTGCGCTCAAGGGATGGTTGTTAGCGGTCTGGGAAGAATCCAAGGCCGATGAGCACCTAGACGATTTAATCGCCACCTTGCCGGACAATATTTCCTACATGGAACTGCTCAAGACCGAAGTGGATCGGCGCTATGCCTCGCCGAACTGGTATGCCGGTATAGCCGGCAATCATGCGGCGGCGAACCTTCGTGAACTCGCCTATATGCAAGCCTTGGCGCTGAATCTCAGTTATTTGCAGCTCCGTCAGGGCGAGCGCATTGAATTGTTGTTAGCCCGCCAGAATGTGGGCGGTGCCAATGAGCAAGAGCGCACCTGGACCCAGGAGGCCCGTGCCGCTACGACCAACCTGGTCAATTCCGACACTGGCGGCGCTGCACCTACTCCCACAGGAGGCGAACCTTGAGCCAGACTGCCCTTAAACCCGAGCACTTGTCGCACTGGTTGGCCAATCAGGGAGTGGGATCATCCACTAGCCGTATGGATCA
>JAAUQA010000018.1 GCA_012032855.1 Candidatus Competibacteraceae bacterium | reverse complement strand
TCTCGCGGGTGCAAAAATTGTTGGTACAAGCGAACCTCAGCACTGTCCGGTTCGGGCTGCCAGTTGTAACGCCAGCTGACGGCAGGCGGTAAGGACATCAGGATAGATTCGGTGCGTCCTCCGGATTGCAGGCCGAATAAGGTGCCGCGATCATAAACCAGATTGAATTCCACATAACGACCCCGCCGGTAAAGTTGAAACTCCCTTTCCCGTTTGCTGTGAGGCATCGTTTTACGGCGTTGCACGATGGGCAGATAAGCCGGCAAGTAGTGATCACCCACGCTTTGCATAAAGGCAAAACAGCGGTCAAATCCCCATTCGTTCAAATCATCGAAAAACAAACCACCGATCCCGCGCGGTTCGTTGCGATGCTTTAAAAAGAAATATTCATCGCACCAACGCTTGTAACGGGCATAGACCTCCTCTCCGAACGGCTCGCAGGCCGCCTTAGCAGTACGATGCCAATGGCGGCAATCCTCCTCGAAGCCATAATAGGGGGTTAGGTCGAACCCGCCGCCGAACCACCAGATTGGATCGGCATCGGATTTGGTTGCCAAAAAAAACCGCACGTTGGCATGAGAGGTAGGCACATAAGGATTGCGTGGGTGAATAACCAGAGAAACGCCCAACGCCTGGAAACTGCGCCCGGCCAACTCAGGACGGCTAGCCGACGCCGACGGGGGTAACTGTTCCGCCCAAACATGGGAGAAATTAATTCCGGCCTGTTCAAACACCGCACCGTCCTGGAGGATGCGAACCCGGCCTCCGCCCTGCAAGGGGGGAGTCGGTGCGTTCCCCAGGCGTCTTCTTGGAATGGCTTACCACGTTCTTCCAGCTCCAGGGCAGCGCAAATTTGCTCCTGAAGTTTGAGTAAATAAGCGCGTATCGCGGGTAGATCAGGTTCGCTCATGACTGCGTCTAAGTGGAGCGCACGATACGCCCGTCCAAGCTGCGGATTTCGGTGGGTTTGCGAGCGCCGCCCGTGGCGCCGGGAATAATATAATCAACCTGCCGACCGAGTTGTTTACGGACCGCTAAAGCAGTGCGCGCCGGTGACCGCCCGCTAAAATTAGCGCTGGTCGAAACCAAAGCCCCACCCCAAGCGCGACATAAGGCTGCTGCCAAGGGGTGCGCGGTAACCCGCACCGCCAGGGTATCGTGCTCTCCGCACAGCCAAAAAGGGACTTCGGGGCGCACCGGCAGCAGCCAGGTCACCGGGCCAGGCCAAGTGGATTCTACTTGAGCACGCTGCGGGTCGGACAGTGGGTTTACAAAGGGAACCAGCTGGTCGAAGGCGGCAGCGATCAGAATTAAACCCTTGTTCCAGGGCCGCTGCTTAACGGCCAATACCTGTTCGACCGCTGTTTCGTTGTAGGGGTCGCAACCGAGGCCGAAGACCGCCTCGGTGGGATAAGCAATCAATCCTCCCGCCTCTAAGACATGACGTAAGCGACGTTCCTGAAAGGGGCGGAGGTTCATCAAGAGGCTTTCTTACGAGTCGCAGTGCGCCGCTTTTTCTTGGGCGGTGCTGCCTGAATAAGCGCCTCGCATTCGGCCAAGGTCAGCTTTTCCGGTTCGGCGTTTTTGGGGATGCGCGCGTTGCGCTCGCCATCGGTTATGTAAGGGCCATAACGCCCCCGTAAAACCTGAATGGGAGAGCCATCAAAGGCACGGATAATTTTATTGGCGGCAGCAGTCTTGTGTTCGGCAATCAGTTCCAGCGCCTTTTCCAGGGTAACTGTATACGGGTCGTCTTCCTTGAGCGAGACGTAACTCTTTCCGTAGCGTACATAAGGACCGAAGCGACCGATATTGGTCGATACCGTTTCGCCTTCCGGGGTTTCGCCTAAGGTTCTTGGTAATTGGAATAGCGCCAATGCCTCTTCCAAGGTGATTTTGTCCATGCGTTGCTCTTGGCGTAAACCGGCAAAGCGGGGCTTTTCCTCATCATCGCGGGTGCCGATTTGCGCGAAAGCACCGTAACGCCCCATGCGCACGCTAATCGGTCGACCCGATTTGGGATCAATGCCTAATTCTCGCGCCTGGACGACCTCATCCCGCGAGACTTGGCTTTTTTCCTCGACCTGCTGACGAAAGGGTTCCCAAAAGGCGCTCATCACTGGGATCCAGTTTTTTCACCGCGCGAGACGTCATCCAATTCATCTTCCAGGCGGGCGGTGAAATCATAATTCACATAGCGACTGAAGTGCTGAGTCAGGAAACGATTGACGATACGCCCCATATCGGTGGGTTGAAAACGTCGCTTGTCCAATACTGCGTAATTACGCTGCAGCAGGGTGGAAATAATGCTGGCATAAGTCGAGGGGCGACCGATGCCGAATTCCTCCAGCGTCTTGACCAGCGAGGCTTCAGTATAACGCGGCGGCGGTTCAGTGAAATGCTGTTCGGGCCGGATAGCTCGCAGCTCGACCAACTCACCCTCGTTCATCGCGGGTAAGATACGATCATCGTTCTCTTCGGTACTGTCGTCTACCCCTTCCTGATACACCGCCATGAAACCCGGATCGGCCAAGGTCGAACCGGTCGCGCGAAATACATGGCCGGTTCCGCAATTGAGGTCAACGCCTACTGTGTTCAGAGTGGCTGGAATCATTTGACAGGCCACGGTGCGTTTCCAGATCAGTTCATACAAGCGGTATTGTTCCGGGTTCAAGTGCTCACGCACCGTGTCCGGGGCCAACATCACCGAGGTCGGGCGAACTGCTTCATGCGCTTCCTGAGCGTTCTTGGTGCGCGTTTTGAACTGACGGGGCGTCTTCGGTACGTTGTGAGCGCCGTAACGTTGGGTAATCAGTGTGCGAATTTCGCTGATCGCTTCCTGCGCGAGATAGACTGAATCGGTGCGCATATAAGTGATCAAGCCAACCGTTTCACCGCCGATATCAACCCCTTCGTAGAGTTGTTGGGCAATCCGCATAGTGCGTTGGGTGGTCAATCCCAGTTTGCGGGACGCTTCCTGTTGCAACGTAGAGGTGGTGAACGGTGCTGCGGGATTGCGTTTGCGCTGTTTGCGCTCTACGCTCGCTACCAGCAGCTTTCCCTGTGCCGCAGTCCGCACAGCGGTTTCGATCGCTTCGGCGGCGCTCTGCTCAGTAATGCTGAATTGAGTTAACCGTTCGCCCTGATAGTGCGTTAATTTGGCATTAAAGGGTTGTTCTTGTTTGGCTACTTCGGCTTCTATGCTCCAGTATTCCTGGACTTCGAAGCGTTCGATCTCTTCTTCCCGCTCGACAATCATCCGCAAAGCCGGGGATTGCACCCGACCGGCGGATAACCCGCTGCGGATTTTTTTCCACAGTAGCGGCGATAGATTAAAACCTACCAAATAATCCAATGCGCGCCTAGCCTGCTGGGCGTTGACTAATTCCATTGACAGATGGCGCGGATGGGCCATCGCTTCGGCAATCGCCCGTTGGGTAATTTCATGAAATATGACCCGTTGCACGGGTTTGTCATCGACCAGCTGACGTGCCTTGAGCAATTCGAACACATGCCAGGAGATCGCCTCGCCTTCGCGATCCGGATCGGTTGCTAAATATAGCGCATCGGCCTTGCTCGCGGCCTTGGCAATCGCTTCGATATGCTTGCTGTTTTTATCGATGGTGTCATATTTCATGGCAAAGTCATGGTCGGGATCGACAGCCCCTTCGCGGGGCACCAAGTCCCGTACATGGCCGTAAGAGGCCAGCACTTCGAAATCTTTGCCTAAATACTTTTTGATGGTTCTGGCTTTTGCCGGAGACTCCACGATAACCAGATTTTTACCCATAATTAATCATTTAGCAGAGCGCTAGGGGAACATCTCCGTACTGCATGGAAACGGTCAGCGGTTTGGAAGAATCCCATTCGGCCACGCCGGATTGATTCCACCGGGACCAAGATCATCACCGCCTAATCGGACAAGTGCTCGTCAATCATGCGATGTAGGAGTAGCGCTAATAGTGAAGGGTTGTTAAAGATGAGGTATCAGTGCAGATAGCCCGCCATATCCTCGAATACCAAATCTTCCATCCAGGCATACGCTTCCTCCTGGCCGGGTTGATTGAACAACACCATGAGAATGATCCATTTAAGCTGTTGCAGGTCGATATCGTCTGTGGCCAGCGCCATAACCCGATCAATAATCAGTTCCCGTGTTTCGGGACTCAGTACGCCAGTCTGCTCTAAGAACAATAAAAATCCCCGACAGTCGGGGTCTAATCTAGCTCTTTCCTGTTCTATATAAATTCGGAACGAGCGCTCCGGGTAGCACACCCGAACCGGCGATTCCTGACTGGCCAACAACCCGTCCAGCCATTCAAACGCTTGTTGAATACCTTGAGAGGGAAAGCCGGCTTCCAGCAATTCGGTTTCAATCGATTCCCGGTCCGGGTCAATATCCGTATCGTCATTCATGTAGTTTTGAAACAGATACATTAATACGTCCAGGACGTTCTCTTTCATCGGTACTCCTCAAGGGCTACGGGAATATAGGCCACCGGGGGCGGCGACAACGAAACCTTGCAATTCCAGGATAAGCAGCATGGAGGAAACCGTCTCAGCCGTCAATCCGCAACGCCCGACCAACTCATCCACAGCAGCGGGTTTATTCCCCAGGGCCTCCAGCAGACGCTGGTATTCATCATCCAGTTCCGGCACTTCAGCAGCAGGAGCCGTCGACTCGGGTGAACTTGCAAACTGCACTGCTGCCTGCGCCAGTGCACCGAGTTCTTCCAGTATATCGGCAGCGGTTTCAACCAGTTTAGCGCCTTGCCGAATCAGGCCGTGACACCCTTTGGCCATTGAGTTATGAATCGAACCCGGAATCGCAAACACTTCTCGTCCTTGCTCGGTCGCCAGCCTTGCCGTAATGAGCGAACCGCTGCGGACAGCGGCTTCAACAACTAGAGTGCCGAACGCTAAACCGCTGATGATTCGGTTGCGGCGCGGGAAATGCTCTGCCATTGGTGGGGGTGGCCAGCGGGAGTTCCGAAACCAAAGCACCGCGCTCGGCAATCGCGTGAGCTAATTCCCGGTGTTTCGCCGGGTAGACGCGGTCCACGCCGGTACCCAAGACGGCGATTGTAGAACCCTGATCTTGTAGAGCTCCCTGGTGTGCTCGGCATCTACTCCCAACGCCAGTCCACTGGTGATCGTGAACCCCGCTTCGGCCAAATGCGCGGCGAAACGACGAGCGTTTTCCCGACCCGTAGCCGTTGGATGACGGGTGCCGACAATGGCGATCTGTGGGTTATGCAAGCATTCGCTGTTTCCGTGGACGAAAAGCAACGGCGGTGGCGTTTCGATCTGTTTTAGTAATGGCGGATAATCCGGATCATGTAAACCAATCAATCGATTGCCCGGCTGTTCCAGCCACAGTAGATCCTGGTCCACCCGACGCCAATCGGGAGCGTCCAAATAGTCCAATGCTACATCCGGCAGATTTAATGCGGCCCATTCACCACGATTAGCAGCCAGTGCTGACCTGGGTGAGCCGAAATGCGTCAGTAAACGGGAGAAACGTGCCGGACCGATCCCGGGGGCGCGCAAAAGAGCCAGCCAATAGGCCAGCTCTTTACGTTCAACCGATAAATCAGGATTCAGGGCTGGTGACCCGGTCTTTAGCACGGATCGGGGCAATCATATTGGTCACTAGGGCGTAACTGACGTCGTCATAAACCTTATAGATCATCACGGTACCGGCATGGTTGCCGGGTAGCTCCGCTTTAGTATTCGCCCAGGTGTCGCGCATTTCCCGAGCCGGACCGTATACTTCCAGCATTTGCCCGGGCTCCACGCCTTCATCGAAACCAACGTTGACGATCACGCTGCCATATTGGCGGGCATTGACCGAGTCACCCAACACGACGACGATTTGCCCTTCGGTATCCGGTAAGGCAGGGCGCGGGGTGAAGCTAAACACATCCTCTTCCTCCTCCATTTGGAACAGCCGATCACCGCGTTGTATTTCATGACGCGAGCGGGTCAATAGGAATGTG
Source organism: Candidatus Competibacteraceae bacterium (assembly GCA_012032855.1). The sequence continues at coordinate 9,958 of JAAUQA010000018.1, read as the reverse complement.
GCGGGATTTTCCGTTTCGTCCCCGTCCAATACGGCGTCCCCCATGTAGACCCCATCGAAACCGAGGAAGCGCCCGGTCGCTGGATCACGGAGTTCACGTCCGCCACGGAACACCCGGTATAGGCTGTAGTCGAATCCGTCAGGACTTTGTACGTAAACACGATCGCCTTGGCCCAGGTTGACACGATCATCAATGCCCCCCACGATGACGGGAGCAGCATCCCAATCCGCTTTGTTGACAACGATGGAACGCAACACAAAGCTGGAGATGGCGCTGCGGGGTATGGTGGGAATCGGTCTATTGAAGTCCTCTGCCCGCACTTGTGGTGAGAGCTTGATGATGGGTGGTTCAGTGGCAGGAATCAGGCGTAATACAGGTTGCCCGTTTTCTTCGTACAATTCGATCCTGTCACCGGGATAAATCTGATTGGCGTTATCCAAGCTCGGGTCGGGTTGCCAAAGCTGAGCCCAACGCCAGGGCGTCTCTAAAAAAACCTCAGCAACATCCAACAGCGAATCACCCGGCTGAACAGTGTAGACTTGCGGGTGATCCGGGCGTAAACGCACCCGACCTCTGTCCGATGCAGTAGCAGTAGCTGCCGCAGCCTGATTCATTGCTATCGGAGGTGGTGGTTCGGGCTGGCGGGGATTGTCGGTTTGTTCGGGGTTGCGCACAGGCGCTGAGCAGCAGGGCCAGCACCGGCACAAAAGGGCCAGATTTTGCGGTACATTTTTTAATCATCATTGTACTGGATCCTTATTGTCGAATAGCGAGCGTACAACAAAATGGCTACCGTGCACAAAGTATAGCGGCTTGCCGAAGATTTCTTGTATTATTTACGATACTTATACACTATTTTAGGCCCATTTGAACTAAAGAGCGGTAATGATATGGCGCTATTAAGTATCCTCCATTTTCCCGATCCCAGGCTGCGTAAGCGGGCTATCCCTGTGGATACCGTGGATGAGCAGATCCGCACCTTGGTGGACGATATGTTGGAAACCATGTATGCAGCCCCCGGCATTGGTTTGGCTGCAACACAAGTCAACGTGCAAAAGCGCATCATCGTCATGGATATCTCAGAAATGAAGGATCAACCGCTGGTGTTGATCAACCCGTGCATTTTAGAACGTTCCGGAGAACAGGAAATGGATGAAGGGTGTTTGTCGGTGCCGGGTGTGTATGCTCCGGTGCAACGGGCAAGTTGGATTCGCTTCAGTGCGTTGGATCGTCGCGGTGAGTCTTTTGAGATGATTGCCGAAGAGTTGTTGTCGGTGTGTATTCAACATGAGATGGATCACTTGGAAGGCAAGCTGTTCGTCGATTATCTGTCCCCGCTAAAACGCAACCGCATTCGGAAAAAGTTGGAAAAACAGGTCCGTAGCGAAGCGCGAGCACGCTGAACAGCATGCGTAATTTAGCATCAGCATGACCGTTTCTCACGCGCCGCTGCGCATCGTCTTTGCTGGTACGCCCTCATTCGCGGTGCCTACGCTGGACGCGTTATTAACGGCGGGTTATTCGCTCTGCGCTGTTTATACGCAGCCTGATCGACCGGCTGGACGCGGCCGCCAGCTACGCCCCAGTCCGGTCAAAGCCAGGGCTACCGGGTTAATGATTCGGCAACCACCTAGCTTGCGTGATCCTTTGGCGCAACAGGAGCTGGCCGAGTTGCAACCGGACCTGTTGATCGTCGTGGCCTACGGGCTTTTATTACCACCAGCTGTGCTGCGGATACCGCGACTGGGTTGCGTTAATGTGCATGCCTCCTTGTTACCGCGGTGGCGGGGCGCAGCCCCGATACAACGCGCTGTGTTGGCCGGCGATCCGGAATCCGGAATCAGTATCATGCAAATGGATGAAGGGCTGGATACCGGTCCTGTGTTAGACCAAGCTGTCTGCCCGCTCACGCCAGGGATGACGGCAGGTGAGTTGCAAGATCGTCTGGCGCTAATGGGAGCCCAAACGCTGGTGCGGTTACTGCCCGAACTCGCAGCCGGTCAATTATCTGCCTATCCCCAAGACGATGCTCTGGCGACTTATGCGGGCAAAATCGACAAAGCGGAGGCTCAGCTGGACTGGTCGCAGCCCGCCACAATCCTGGAAAGGCAGGTGTTGGCATTCAACCCCTGGCCGGTTGCATGGACACCGTTGGGATCGCAGACATTACGTATCTGGCAGGCAAAAACCCTGACTGAGTCCGCTCAGACCCCACCCGGCACAGTGATATGGGAAAATCATGAAGGTATCGGTGTCGCTACTGGAAAGGGCGTGCTATGCATGACTGAAGTGCAATTACCCGGCAAACGGCCTATGGCCGTCGCAGATTTTATCCATGCGCGCCAACTGCTCGGCCAACGGTTGGGATCGGTATGAAGCAAAGCAACGTCCGTGCTAAAGCCGCCCAAGTTATGAACCAAGTCGTGGCGGAGGGTGGGTCGTTGTCAACCGCGCTGCCACCGGCACTCGCCCAAGTCGGCAGTCGTGATCGAGGGTTATTGCAAGAGCTTTGCTTCGGCGCACTGCGCTGGTATCCCCAGCTGCAGTATTTGCTCACTCGCTTACTGAACAACCAATCAAACCGGGCAGGGTGAAGTTCAAGCCCTGTTACTCTTGGGATTGTACCAGCTGCTCTATCTGCGGGTACCGGATCATGCCGCTGTTTCGGAGGTGGTGACTGCTGCTCGGGCCTTGGGTAAAACTTGGGCACCGGGTTGATCAACGCGGTGTTGCGCAATTTTCAACGTCACCGCAGCGACTGGTTGGCTGAAGTGGAGCAGGACGAGGCCGCTCGCACCGCTCACCCGCTGTGGTTGCTGCGCCGCATTCAGGCAGATTGGCCACAACATTGGCAGGCCATTATTACCGCGAATAACGCTCGACCACCCTTCAGTCTAAGAGTCAATCGGCAGCATTGCTCCCGTGCGGAGTATATAGAGCGCTTATCCGTAGCTGGTATTGAGGCTTTGCCCAGCGACGTCAGTGACGCCGGTATTACGCTGGTTCAGGCCCAAGAGCCGCAAGCATTGCCGGATTTTATTAATGGAGCAGTGTCGGTGCAGGATATCGCTGCTCAGTTGGCAGCTGAACTACTCGATGTACAGCCGGGTCAGCGGGTACTTGATGCCTGTGCGGCACCGGGAGGCAAAACCTGTCATTTATTAGAAACTCAGCCGCAGATGGCTTACTTGTTGGCCTTAGATAAAGACGCGACACGCTTGGCGCAGGTAAGAGATAATTTAACCCGGCTGGGACTGGACGCTGAACTCAAGGTGGCGGATGCTGCTATCCCTTCAACTTGGTGGGATGGCCAACAGTTTGAGCGAGTGTTGCTGGACACGCCTTGTTCGGCGACCGGAGTGATTCGCCGCCATCCCGATATTAAAATCCGCCGTCGCGCCACTGACATTGCTAGTTTGACTGCGCAACAATACATGCTATTGACTCAGTTATGGCCGGTGCTTGCCCCTGGCGGGAAGTTGCTGTATGCCACCTGCTCGATTCTGCAACAAGAAAACGAGCAGCTGATAGCCGCTTTTCTAGCTGATCAGCCGGATGCTCGGGAGATTCCATTAAACGTAAGCTGGGGCCGGCATCGCACACATGGCAGACAAATACTACCCGGGGAGTTAGGGATGGATGGCTTTTACTACGCCTGCTTGGTCAAGCAGCCCTGATGTGGTGGCATTGTCCGGATCGGCCGGTTTGACGGTGCTATCGACAGCTTTCAGTAAGCGCTTAGGTTGGTTGTGTTTGCTGGTTGGTTTAGCGTGGGGGACACTCGGCTGGGCGTCCAGTTTTAAAGTCGTGAATGCCAGCACTCGCCTGGATAATGAAATATACCGACTGTACGCTCAGATAGAATACCAACTCAGCCAAGCCCCGCTCGAAGCCTTACAAAACGGTGTACCGCTCACTTTCAGCCTGGAAGTGGAAGTGATACGCAAACGCGAATGGCTGTGGGACGAGGTTTTAGCGACCCGTGATCAACAGTTTACCTTGGCCTATCATGCGCTTTCGCGACAATATGTCGTCACCGATCTCAACCGCGCTGATAGCAAAAGTTTTCCCGATGCCGCAAGAGCGTTCGAATTTCTCGGCAGTATCGACAATTTGCCGTTGGTGAACTCCGGCATATTGAATACGGAGGAAATTTACTATGCGCGGTTGCGAACAACCCTAGATCTGGAAAAACTGCCGGCCCCTTTGTTGCTGGTAGCCTACCTGTCGGATGACTGGTATTTAAGCGGGGAATGGTATACGTGGCCGCTGTGAGAAGCCGTTGGACTCAAGGGTCGGGATTGTTGCCCATGTTGGTGCTGAGCGGTTTGCTGTTGCTCGTTTTAGTGTTGATGAGCAGCGCCACAGAACAGTCACAGCATATCGGTCGGTTGTACGTGGGGTTGTTGTTGGCCAGCACCGCAGGTTTGCTGTTTTTCTTGGCGCTAATTAGCCGCAACCTGTATCGCCTGTGGCATCAATATCGAGTTCATGCCCCCGGTGCGCGACTGACCTTGCGTTTGGTGATTATGTTCGTGCTCATCGCGCTGGCGCCGGTCACCGTAGTGTATGTGTTCTCTGTGCAGTTCCTGCAGCGGGGCATTGATAGCTGGTTCAATGTGCGGGTGGAAAAATCGCTGGAAGACGCTTTGGAACTCAGCCAGACTGCGCTCGATCTGCGCATGCGCGAAGTGCTGAAGCAAACCGACCGCATCGCCGATGCGCTGATTAATATTGATCCCCGATTAGCCGCCCTAACGTTGGGCGATTTGTTAAATCACGGCGATGCCACCGAGCTCACGCTGTTCAGTCAAAACGGCCATATCATCGCGACGGCCAGTGCCGATGCCACCCTGGTGATTCCCAATCAACCGCCGGATGCCGTGTTGTTACAGGTACGCCAGGGTCATACATACGTCGGCTTGGACCCGATCAGTGGATTGGGTTTCCACATTCGTGCCGTGGTTCGGGTCCCGGCCCGGGATGCTCGACGGGAAGTATGGATTCTGCAGGCGCTGTTCTCAATTACCGACCGATTCGGCCGATTAGCCGACTCCGTACAAGCTGCGTTTGAAAGTTATCAGGAATTACTGTTTCTGCGTGCGCCGTTGAAAGCCAGTTTTATCCTGACTTTATCGCTGGCTTTATTGCTTGGTATTTTGTCGGCGCTGTGGGCTGCCGTTTACTCTGCCAATCGTTTGGTGCAACCGATCCGGGATTTGGCCGAAGGCACCCAAGCAGTCGCTATCGGCCAATACGACAAGCAATTGCCCCAAACCAGTAGCGATGAGTTGGGTTTTCTGGTGGACTCATTCAATCAGATGACTCGCAGCCTATCCGAAGCGCGCGATGCCGTAGATCGCAATCAGCAGTTGTTGGAGGCGCAACGTGCTTATTTGGAGGTGGTATTGGAGCGCTTATCCTCCGGGGTCCTGACGCTTGAGCCGGACGGTCAGTTGCGGACTTGCAACGCCGCCGCCGGGCAAATCTTGGGGATGGATCTTATCGCGTTCATGGGCGCTGTCCCATCGGCAGACGAGGGCCTCAGCCCCTTACATTTGTTATTGGAAGCCATTAATCCGCACCTATCGGCTGATACCGGCGATTGGCGACAAGAAGTGACGCTGTTCAATGCCAGCGGGCGACAGATACTCACTTGCCGCGGCAGTTCACTACCCGATCCGTTGGGCCTGAAGGGCGGTCATGTCATCGTTTTCGACGATGTAACGACATTGGTTCAAGCTGAACGCAATGCCGCTTGGACCGAGGTCGCACGACGTTTGGCGCATGAAATCAAGAATCCGTTGACCCCGATTCAACTGGCGTCCGAACGTATTCGCCATAAGTATCTAAAAAACATGAGCGCCGATGAGTCCGGTCTATTGGATCGGTGTACCCAAACCATCATCCAACAAGTTCAGGCCATGAAGGAGATGGTGGATGCTTTCAACCAATATGCCCGTCCGCCGCAATTAAATTTAACTACCGTAGCATTAAATGACTTTATCTCCGATGTGTTGTATATGTACCGTGACTATCCGGCTGGCGTGGAGATCCGGTTAACTCTTGATCCCAATCAGCCAAAGATTGAAGCCGACAAGGGACGACTACGCCAACTGCTGCATAATCTGACCAAGAATGCCATTGAGGCGGTTCAAGACGGGCAGGGTTCGAACGTGCACATTTCCACCCGCTGGAACCGAGAAGCGGATGCTAAAGCGGTGGAGCTGCGTTTTCAGGATGACGGTCCCGGTTTTCCAGAAAAAGTGCACGGCTCGCTTTTCGAACCCTATGTGACTACCAAACCCAAAGGAAGCGGGCTAGGATTAGCTATTGTGAAGCGGATTGTCGAGGAGCATGGCGGAGTGATCCATGCAGAATCTCCGCCTGAAGGCGGCGCATGTATCGCCGTTCTTTTGCCCGTCAGTTCGGTTCCCGTCGATCCCGCATCGGCGTCTGCTACTATGACTACGGTTACTCTTTCCAACACCGAGGAGGCAGGATGAGCGCACCCCATATCCTGGTCGTCGATGACGAACCGGATATCTGCGAACAAGTCCAGGAAATTCTGGCGGATGAAGGCTTCGATGTGGCCACCGCAGAAAACGGCGCTACCGCCCGGGAAGCTCGCCGCGCGCGTCGGCCAGACCTGATTTTGCTGGACATTTGGATGCCGGATATAGACGGAATAAGCCTGCTTAAAGAATGGAGCGAAGGCGATCATTTAGCGTGCCCCGTCATTATCATGTCCGGCCACGGCACGGTCGAAACTGCCGTGGAAGCCACTCGTTTGGGCGCTTACGATTTCATCGAAAAGCCCATGTCCATGAACAAGCTGTTGCTCACCGTCAAACGCGCCCTGGAAGCTGACAAGCTAGTTCGGGAAAATGTCGGTTTGCGCCGTCGAATGCGGTCGGTGATAGAACCGGTCGGCAAAAGCGAAACCACGCAACGGCTGCGCGCCCAAGTCCTGCGCATTGCCCAGCACGATACGCCGGTGCTGATTTTCGGTGAGCCCGGCACCGGCAAGGAACTCTATGCCCGTTACCTGCACCATCACAGTTTGCGTCGTGGCGGACCGTTCGTGGATGTCGGTGTAGGCTCCATCGCCCGCGAGAATTCCACCATGGAATTATTCGGCGCGGAGCAAGGCGAAAAAATTCATTATGGCCATCTGGAACAGGCCAGCAGCGGTACTTTGTTTTTAGATGAGTTGGCGGATATGGACTCGGAGGCGCAGTCACGCTTAGCAGGTGCGTTGGAAAACGGCTCGTTTTTGCGGATCGGCGGTAAGGAACCGGTGCAGGTGAATGTGCGGGTAATGGCCGCGACCCATCGTAATCTGGAGCAAGAAGTCGCCGAGGGCCGCTTTCGCGAAGATTTGTACTACCACCTGAATGTGGTGCCGATAAACCTTCCCCCACTGCGTGAACATGTGGAAGACGTACCGGAGTTGCTCAACTATTACGTCAACTATTTTGTCGATCAGGAGAATCTACCTTACCGGCACTTTAATATGGCGGCGCAAAACCGGCTGCGTAACTATACTTGGCCGGGCAACGTCCGCGAGTTGAAAAACCTAGTGCAACGGCTACTGATCCTGGGTATTGAGGAGGAAGTCACGCTGGAAGAAGTGGAATCCGCCATCAGCAGCACTCCCTTGGCCAAATCGCGGGAAGTCACCAGTATTCCATTGGATTTGCCGTTGCGCGAAGCGCGCGAGCAATTCGAACGCTCCTATTTGTTGCAGCAATTTAAAGACTGCGACGGTAACGTGGCGCGGTTGGCGGAACGGGTGGGCATGGAGCGCACCAATCTGTACCGCAAACTCAGAGCGTTAGGGATTGATCCCAAAAAAGCGCTGGACGGTGAATAGGCGGCACATATCGACCTGGACATCGTTATCAAGACGCGCCGTGAATACATCCCTGTAGGCTTGACTGCAGGTATCCCTACCGCACATAGTCTTGCTAACAACATCCAGGTCTATTCCTCCCAGCTGAGCGTTAATCGACATGAAAATTGTTATCCTAGGCGCCGGCCAGGTTGGTAGTTCCGTTGCCCGCAACTTGGCTAGCGAAGCCAATGATGTGACGGTGGTGGATAGCAATGGCGATCTATTGCAGGAATTGCAGGCGCGCCTGGATATTAGCACCGTCGAGGGTCATGCGTCTTATCCGGCAATCTTGACGCAGGCCGGTCTTCGGGATGCGGATATGCTTATCGCGCTGACCAACAGCGATGAAGTCAATATGGTCGCTTGTCAGATCGCCGATATGCTGTTCAATACCCCGACCAAGATCGCCCGGGTGCGCAGTGTCGAGTATCTGCAATATCAGCAGGAGTTATTCACTCCCAAGGCCCTGTGCATCGATATTCCCATCAGCCCGGAACAGCTGGTGACGGAATACATTCAGCACATCATCGAACACCCTGGCGCGTTACAGGTGCTGGATTTTGCCGACGGCAAGGTGCGGCTAGTCGGGGTCAAAGCTTATTACGGCGGCACACTGGTCGGTCACGCGCTGCACACATTGCCCAAGCACATGCCCGGTATTCATGCCCGAGTCGCGGCAATCTTTCGCCAAGGCCGTCCCATCCTGCCCGAGGGGGATACCGTCATTCAGGCCGACGACGAAGTGTTTTTCGTCGCCGCGCGCAAGAATATCCGGGCGGTGATGAGCGAGCTGCGTAAACTGGATAAAAACGTCAAACGGATCATGCTGGCCGGAGGCGGTAATATCGGCACCCGGTTAGCGCAAGCTTTGGAAGGACGGGTACAGGTCAAAATCATCGAACGCGATCCGCGCATCGCCCGACATATCTCCGAACAACTGACCCGTACCATTGTCCTCAACGGCGATGCCGCCGACGAAACCCTGCTGGAAGAGGAAAACATTGAGCACACCGATGTGTTCTGCGCCATTACCAATGATGACGAAGTGAACATTCTGTCGGCGATGCTCGCCAAACGACTGGGTGCCGGTAAGGTCATGTCGTTGATCAACCGCATGTCCTACGTTGATCTGGTGGAATCTTCGGGGGTGATCGACGTTGCGATCTCGCCGCAGCAAGCCACTATCGGCGCTTTGCTGACCAAAGTCAGGCGAGGCGATGTAGTCAAGGTGCACTCGTTAAGACGCGGAGCCGCCGAAGCCATCGAAGCAGTGGCTCACGGCGATCATACCACCTCCAAAGTGGTCGGGCGCCGTATCGATGAAATCAAGCTGCCGCCCCGGCACCACCATCGGCGCTATCGCCCGGGGTGACGAAGTGATTATCTGTCACCATGATACCGTGATCGAAGCCGATGACCATGTCATTCTGTTTTTAGTCGACAAACGGCGGGTCAATGAGGTAGAGCGACTGTTTCAGGTGAGTTTCAATTATTTGTAAACGCCTCTTCTTGCCGACCGTTACCCCATGAGTATTAGCGTCGTTCAGCGTCTGTTGGGTATGCTGTTGATGATCTTCAGCGTCACCCTATTGCCGCCGGCTATGGTTGGTCTGGGTTATGGCGAAACGGAAGCCAGCGATTTTCTATTGTCATTCGCCATTACTCTGATTTCGGGGCTGCTCATCTGGATACCGGTCCGGCGGGTGCATCGCGAGATGCGCATTCGCGACGGATTCATTGTAGTAGCATTGTTCTGGTCGGCGCTCGGGCTAGCTGGGGCGTTGCCGTTGATGTTGGCCGACTCGGTCGAGGTTACGGTCACCGATGCGATTTTCGAATCAATGTCCGGCTTGACCACCACCGGCGCGACGGTTTTGGTGGGTTTAGATGAGCTCCCGCACGCGGTTCTATTTTACCGTCAACAACTGCAATGGTTGGGTGGCATGGGCATCATCGTGTTAGCCGTAGCAATTCTGCCCATGCTCGGTGTCGGCGGGATGCAGTTGTACCGGGCCGAAACGCCCGGTCCGATCAAAGACCGCAAACTCACGCCACGGATCA
>JAAUQA010000309.1 GCA_012032855.1 Candidatus Competibacteraceae bacterium | reverse complement strand
AATGATCACGACTTCCGGCGTCAACCAGTCATCCAGCGGCGTGCGGAGGGTTTCAGCCAGAGCAGCGATCAGGCGTTCCGTGCGGTTGCTGTGGTGGATGCGAAGCATGGCGATGTTGACAGTTTATAAAGACGCACGCGCATTGTGACATGCAATGGATTATTCTTACGAGTCTTTCATCGTCAGGACTTACACACCCTGAGTTTGTGTAAGTTCTAATAGTCATAAGGTACGCTTTGTTTGCTCTCGAACCGGATTAAAGATGAGCATTCCCATACGCATCACGCTAACCGCGCTGTTTCTATTCGGCCTTGCCGGCGGCTGGCTTTATCCTCGTCTATCTATTTGGCATGAGGATAAACCGTTAAACCCAGCTGTGATTCTGATTAGTGAAATCAACTGCGATCCGGCTCTAGCGACTTGTGTTGCTCGTGGTGAGGGAGTCAGTATCAGCCTATCGTTGCAAGGACCGGTGCGTGTTCTTACCCCTTTCCCAGTGACGTTACAATTGGATGAGTCGGTGGTTTTGTCCTCGATAAATCGCATCACCGTTAGTTTTCTATGGTTGGCATGAACATGGGCTTAAACCGATTGATGCTTGAACAACAAGACCCGAGAACATGGCGGGGGCAAGCGATGTTGCCGGTCTGCAGCAACGGACGGACGGACTGGCGGATCACCGTCGAAATTGATGACGGTCATCGGTATATGTCGGATTTTTTTACCGTCGTTACGCCTTAGTTTCTGCTGAGCGTTGTAGGATATGCCTTTCATTTTTGCGGAGTTGCCTATGCCCTCTTTTGATGTAGTCTCAGAAGTGAATGCTCATGAGCTCAGCAACGCGGTCGATCAGACTAATCGCGAAGTCACCAATCGTTATGATTTCAAGGGTGCGGATGCCCGTGTGGAGCAGACCGAAAACACCTTGATTCTCCACGCCGAGAGCGAATTTCAGATTCAACAGATGACGGACATTCTGTATCAGAAACTGGCCAAGCGCGGTATCGATCTGGGTACTTTAAAAGCCGGCGCGCTGGAAGCTAGCGGCAAGACAGCGCGCCAATCCTTTACCGTTCGCCAAGGCATTGATACTGACTTGGGCCGCAAGATGGTCAAGCTGATTAAAAACAGCAAACTGAAAGTACAAGCTGCAATTCAAGGCGACCAGGTCCGGATCACCGGCAAAAAACGGGACGATCTGCAAGCGGCCATCGCATTGCTTAAAGAAACCGATTTGGATCTGCCGCTGCAGTTCAGCAACTTCCGAGATTGAGGCAACGTGTCACGTTATGAGCTGGGCGTTGCTGTCCAATCGCTTGTGCAAGGCACTATGCCGTTGATTTCCACAGCAACTCCTGTTGCGGAAGTGGCTGAAGTGAAAGTGCCCGTGGCGCTTTCAACGTCCCGGCCAGGGCTAGCATCGGTATAGGAAAAAACCACCACATCGCCTTGCGCTATCAGCGGGATATCGTCTTGGGTATTCACTTCGAGATCACAGTTTGCGCCGGCCGGGTTATCGATTTCTATATCCAACGCGTTGCCGTTATCGCACAAACTGCCTTCAGCGGTGAGTTTTGAGCCGTCAGCTGAGACATTGAAACAAACGCCTGTGCCTCGCCACAAACCCGGAGTAATGTCGGAAACGGGACCACCGCCATTACCATCGTTGCGGACAATTTGAGCGATGTCATAATCCTGGCTGGCGGTGCGCCAATCCAAACGCAGGTCATAGCGTTGTCCTTCAGCGAGCACACCGTCTATGAAGATGGAGGCGCCGTCACTGGATAGCGCTGCGCCTTCCAGTCTCACACTCGCCGGATCGGGTATAAAGCTGTTCTCGAAGCGAGTGACGGTAAACATCACGGTCATCTCTTTGGTGTCGTCGTTGACATCCACGGCCCGCAAGGTCATGGTGTGTCCACCGACCGTCAGATTCGAGTAGTTGAAGGCAAGCGAAAATCCGGACTGATCGGCGCCGGGAAAATCGGGAAACGCTGCGCCCACATCGCGCGCCGACCGCCCAAAGGCGCCATCGGTAACGAATTGACCGTCGACATCCAGTTCAACCCGTTTGATTTCAATGGGTCCGGTGGCAAATCCACGCACGTTGGAAACGCCGGAATACACACTGCCATTGAGTGGTTCTTCCACCATCAAGACGATAGCCTCGTTGACCGCGGAATGAACATGCAAGGAGAACAGACTGAGCATGGAAAGCAGGCTGAGCAAGGAAAGCAGAACGATTCTTTTCATCGGATAAACTCCCCTCATGGTAGAGTAGACTATTATACCTGGATCGGCTTGCCGAAGCCCGGCCCCAGATTGAGATAGAGGTGTGTAATGACCATTTGGCTAATGACTTTTGTGCTGATGTTGATTGCCGTCACCGGCATGGCTATTGGCGTCGTTTTCAAGCGCGAACCGATCAAAGGAAGCTGTGGTGGATTAAATAACTTCAAAGGCTTCGAATGCGCCTGTGACGACCCTTGTGAGGCGAGGCGCGCGATGCTGGCCGCGGCTGATAACCAGTCATGAAACAGGATCTCGGCCGATTTCTACGGGATCCTGGTGAATGATCACATCCGCCCCGGGAAACGCATTTCGCAACAACTGGTCCACTGTGCTGGTGACTTCATGCGCTTCGACGAATGGCATATCGGCATCCAGTTCCAAGTGTAGCTGAATAAAATACGCTTGGCCCGATCGACGGGTTCTCAGATCGTGGATGCCGAGTACCTGCTGTTGTTGTAGTGCAATCTCTTCAATACGCCGTTGGTCATCCGGAGACAATTCGCGGTCCATCAACAACTGTACGGCTTCGTAACCAATCTGCCAGGCGCTGTAAAGGATATAACCCGCGATTCCGATACCGAAGATTGGGTCCAAGCCCGGCCAACCCCAAGCCGCCAGGGCAAGCGCGACGATCGTGCTGCAATTGGTGAGCAAATCCGACGCATAATGCAGAGAATCAGCCCGTATTGCCGTGGAAGCGGTGCGCTTGATCACGTAATGCTGGATCGCCAGCAATACCAGCGTAAAGCCGATGGCAAACACCATGACGACGACACCGACCGTAATATCCTTAATCGGCTGAGGATTAAGTAATCGATCAGTCGCGTGTAGCACCAGAAAAACTGCAGAACCGGCGATGAACGCCGCTTGTCCGAGTCCGGCCAAGGGCTCCGCTTTGCCGTGACCGAACCGATGCTCCGCGTCGGGTGGAATCAACGAATAACGCACTGCGAGCAGATTAAGTACGGACGCGGCTGCATCCATCATGGAATCCACTAGCGAAGCCAATACACTGACCGAGCCAGTCAGCAACCACGCAACGAGTTTACCGCTGATCAAAATGATTGCGGTCAATACTGATGCCGTAGTGGCAAGACGTAACAAGCGCGCGGATTCGTGAGGGTTAAGCGGTTGCATGAAATCCGGTTTAGTTCAAACGGTTTGGATAACGACCGTTGTTATTATTCCAATGACGCAGCGACTCTTAAATATTGTTTTAATATAGCCATCAATTTACCTGAATTGATGGGTTTAGTAAGATAACCTGACATGCCCGATGAATAAGCTTCTTCCTGTTGTTCGGTAAATGCATCCGCCGAAAGCGCAATAATTGGCGTATGGGAAAACTCCGGGTGTGCGCGAATCTGTTTGGTGGCTTCGAAACCTGACATCTTGGGCATATGAATATCCATGAAGATCAAATCGGGATTTAGTGCCAATGTTTTCTCAACTCCGCTTTCTCCGTCATCTGCGAGATGAACCGATAAGTTTAGATCTTCAAAAAGCGCGGTTATGGTGATTTGATTGATCGGGTTATCTTCGACCACCAGGATGATATTGTCTTGGGAAAAGTCCTGCCATTCCGGTGCCGGCTCCGTAGTGCTTGTCGATAGTGAATGCTCTCTGGACAGCGGGAGACTAACGGTAAAGGTCGATCCTTCCCCTAAGGTGCTTTTCAACTCAATAGTACCGCCTAGCATGGTTAATAATTTGTTCGTAATCGCAAGCCCTAAGCCGGTCCCGCCGTAATGGCGGGTCACGGTTCCATCGACTTGTTCGAAATCCTCAAAAATAGCCTGTTGTCTATCTTCCGGGATACCAATCCCTTGGTCTATCACTTGAATAAATAAATTTTTTCGCTCATTGAATATTCTCAAGTGAATTGCCTTGCCTTCTGGAGTAAATTTGATCGCATTAATGATTAAATTCACTAATACTTGCCTGAGTTTGCCCGGATCGGTAAGTATGGTTTCCGGCAAATCTTCCGCATAGTCAAGACTGAATTCGATTTGCTTTTGAGCAGCTTGGAATTGATACAAAAACGAAATGTCGTTTATGAATTTTCGTAGATTGGTTGGTTCAATAACCGTGTTGATTTTGCCTGCTTCGATTTTGGATAGATCTAGAACATTATTGATCAATTCAGACAAATTCTGCGCGCTTAAGTTAATATAGTGAATATTATCTTTAAAATCTTCAGGCAGTGAATAATTGGTGGATCGATTCAATATTACCTCACTGAGTCCAACGATTGCATTCAGCGGCGTTCGCATTTCGTGGCTGACATTGGCTAAAAACTTTGACTTGGCTTGATTGGCAGCCTCGGCGGCTTCACGTGCTAACAGCAGCTCTTCGGTGCGATGAGCCTCCATCTCTTGCAAACGTTGGTTTTCTGCAGCATTGTCTTTGAATATCTTTACTGCCTGGGCCATTTCCCCTAATTGATCAGTCCGATCTAACTCTGGAACAGTAACGAGTGACTTGTTTTTGGATAAGGTCAACATCGCATGAGTGATGTTGGCCAGCGGCTTAGTAATGGCACGAAGTGCAACCGCCGTTGCAGTTAATACGGCAACCAATTGAGTTAATCCAAATAATAAGGTAATTAACAGTAAGCGATGCCGTTCTTCTAAAAGCCTGGCACGAGATAAGGTGATTGTTAGATCGCCAATTTGTCTTTGAGAATCTTCAGTTGCAATGTAAATATCAGATTTA
>JAAUQA010000308.1 GCA_012032855.1 Candidatus Competibacteraceae bacterium | reverse complement strand
ACTCTGCTGATCCTTCGACTCAGCTTACCCGATCATGTCCTTTAGAGTCGCCACCTCCTCTTTCTATACTAGCTGTACTTGTTATCCTTCCATTCCGGTACCCCCACAACTGCCCGCCAATGGTGCGCAATATCCATGCGGCGAGCAAACCAAACACTACCCTTGCTAGTCACGTGTTCAAGGAAGCGTTCAAGTCCGGCAATACGGCCAGGTCGACCGATTAGCCGGGGGTGGAGACCGACCGACATCATTGCAGGGTACTGATCCGACTCACGCCAGAGGGTCTCGAAAGCGTCGATGCAGTACCGCGCGAAGTCTTCGGCGTGCACGAAGTTACCCCCGGCCATGAAACGCATGTCGTTGGTGTCAAAAGCGTAGGGGACAACTACATGGTTCCGGCCCGCAACTTCGAGCATATAGGGCAAATCGTCATTGTAGGCGTCAGAATCGTAGAGAAATCCGCCCTCCTCAACGAGCAACCTTCGCGTATTGGGTGATGGGGCACCCTTGGTGTGCCAACCTACGGGACGGACTCCAGCTGCCTTCTGGATAGATTCGACGGTCTTTAGGCGATTATTTTGACGTTTCATGCGCTTCCGATCATCTCGGCATGCCGTTCCCAGCGATAGCTGTGACAAGAGATCTCGTGGCCACGGGCGACGACATCCTCTGCTAGCCAAGGTGTGCGCTCAATTGCCCGACCAGCCGCGCTCACGGTACAGGGTGCTGCGAACCGCTCTAACACGCTCATGATTCGCCGATAACCAACTCGCGGACCGTATTCGAAATGTGACGCTAAACAATGGTTAGGTACACCTTCCACCGATTCGACGATCTCGTAAACGCTCTCGTTACGCTCATCCCCGTCTGCCACCGATAGTTCCGACCCCGCTTCGACGTTTATAACGAGCGAGATGGCTACCCGGGCGCTGTCGGGCCATTTCGGATCGGGCGGATTGTTGCCGTAGCCTCGGAAGTCACGGGGATATGGAGATTCACTATTCAGACTCATGCTGCGTTTTCCTTGATTTCGGATAACGACATTCAGTTGGGCTAAGTGTAGTCACTTTGTCATTTTGTCACTTGTTATGACTCACTTTTGCTAAACTCAAATTTAACTCGCCCCTGGAGGGGTTGCGAAATCATTCTTTTTAAGAGGAAGCAAGTATGCGCCTACTTACTCTAACGGCGGCGTTACTAATCACCGCGATCACAACTGTAACCGCTTTAGCCGAATCCGAAATCCCGGACTTGAAAGGCGAGTGGGTGATGACGCATGAAGCAGTGATTCAAAGCAATCACGCCGAGATGCCGCCAGAACGACACGTCGATGAAAACGAGGGCTTCGTCAGCATAGACTTTGTCATCACTATTGATAAGCAAGACGGATTCAAGTTCTCCGGCATTAAGTCCTCGAAACAGAGAGAAGAATCCATCTCGGGCATCATAGGATTTGATAACCAGTCAGTGTATATGGTGGACGACGATGGGATTATGCAGTGCCGGCTTGTGGGACCTGACAAGATGGAGCAGATTTACCTCCACGTTGCTGAACACAGATCTGTGGTGGGACGGGGGATCATGACGCGGAAGCGCTAACCCTATCATTCCCAACCAGCAGCACAACTGAACAACCACCTACTTGAGTTAAGTGGTTGGTTTTGTGTGAACCCCTTACAGGGCAAGGCTAAGTTACACAAACAGATCGCCCTACAACCCTTTTTGAATCAACAGCGCCTGAGCGATGTCATCCGCATTTTCTGCCGTAACGCCCAATTCACAACAAACATCTCGCAGCTCTCCCAAAACTGCGGGATCGTTCAACCACTCTGGATCATTGATCACGCCCAAGCGCTTACCCACTTGAAACAGCCGCTGCTTCTCTGGATCGGTTTCCAAAAACCGGTCCAGTACCGCTAATATCTCAGGTTTTGCTTCCGGTAAGCGACCTTCCACTTGCGGCAGTAAATTCAGAAAATGATCGCTGACGATTTTACTGTCGATGCCCTGCAGTTGCTCCACAAGCAATCGGATCTCTGACACGACTTCCAGATCGGTACAGGGCTTGAAACGACCCGCTTGGAATTCCTCATCAAGCGCGGTGCCCGGTGGGACAACAAGACTGCGTAGACGAATAAAATCAGGATTAATCTGGTTCAACGCAGCAGCGCTTTCCACGGCATGTTCGCGGGATAATTCCTGCCCGCCCAAACCGGGCATGACATACTCGGAAAGCTCCATCCCAACCGCTTTGACCTTGCGCCCCGCTGTAATCTGAATAGCTTGCGTGCCGCCCTTATTAACCCGGGTCAGCACACTGTCTGCACCGGACTCGAAGCCGATATGCAACCGATTCAAACCCGCTTCGCGCATGGCACCTAAATCCGCCTCAGATATTTTGGCGACGGTCTGCGAGCGAGCGTAGGAAGTCACCCGCTGCACTGATGGAAAACGTTTCTTAGATGAGTCAAAATCGCTAAAAGATTGGCTGGTTTGATGATCAGGCTGTTGGCATCCTGCAAAAAAACCGACTGCATACCGCTGGCAAACCAATGCAGCGCCACCCGAAAACCTAGTTGCTCAGCCGCCGGCAAACCAGCAGCGAGCTGCCGCACAGCATCGACAGCAGGACCATTGGTATCCTGACCCAAACGCCGCAAGGTTTCGGTGTGGTGAAAAATAGTATCAATGTCCTGAACTACGTGTTCTACAGAACGCAGAGAAAACCGGGTGTCTTTATAAACCGGGCAAAACGTGCATCGGTTCCAGTGACAGTTTCGGGTGATCCGCAGACATAAACTTTGCGCCTCACTGGGCGGACGAATCGGACCTTGTTCGAGACCTTGATACGGTTCAGCGGGTTTCATCGGTAATCCTTACGAGTCATTATTGAATTCAGTTATCAGTGATTGTAATCCCTAAATTGGCCATAACCTGAACCAGAGTCTGTGACGCATCGACAAACTGTAGCCTGTTGATCTGTTGGCCCACAGGCTCAAGCTGGTGGCGGATTTGGGGATCTGCGGTTTGTTTTATCAACGTGGTGAACTGGGTTCTGGCCTCGAGATCGCGTTCAGCGAGCAGTTTTGTCAAGAGAAGCACCTGCTCTTTCCATACTGTCTGAGATACCGGCGTTTGCTTGGAGGGTTGAGAATCATCAGGCACTTCAGCGTTGTCGGGATAATTCCTTTCCCCACCTTTCACATCCAGTCTACGAATACTCTTGATAACTCTGCGCAATTCAATTTCCGCATCGTTTAAATACTGAGGAATAGTTTCGGGCTGATCAAGCACCGCCCGTTCCAAACGCCGCATGGCCTGTTCCAGAGATATGGCAGAGAGATTTCCGGCGACCCCGGCTAATGCGTGTGCCTGCTGTATCGCCTGTTCGTTATCGCCATCATTCAAAGCCGTCCGAAGGGTAGGCAACACAGCGCCATAGCGGGTCGGAAACTGCGCTAATAGCCGCCGGTAGAGGGCCTCATTACCACCCATGCGCCGACAACCCGCCGCCAGGTCTATGCCGGGTATCGCCTCAGGTAGCGAAACCTCGACGTTGATATTCGGCGATGGTGGAGTGTCGGTCTCAGTGGTTGCAACCATCGCTTGTTTTGAACCCATTGGCACATTTTTGACCCAATGCTGCAGAGTCCGGTACAAGACCGGAACATCAATCGGTTTTGCCAAATAATCGTTCATACCGACGGCCAGACAGCGTTCCCGTTCCCCCGCCAGCACATTGGCAGTCATCGCGATAATCGGCAATTCAGCGCAACGTGGATCAGCTTTTATCTGCCGTGTGGCTTCGTACCCATCCATCACCGGCATTTGTAAATCCATCAACACCAGATCAAAGCCCTTGGGATTATCTTGCACCTTTTGCAATGCTTCTTTTCCATTGTTGGCGAATTGTACGCCCATGCCTATCCGGCGCAGAATTTCCCCGGCGACTTCTTGGTTCATAGACTGATCTTCCACCAGCAACACCCGTGCACCAAGCAACTGAGCTGTCCCTTCGAACCCTTCATTCGGCACCTGACTCGAAGCCACCTCGGATGCCTCGGCATGGCCGAACGTGGCGGTAAACCGAAACACACTGCCTTCACCGGCGATGCTGACGACTTCAATCTGTCCGCCCATCATCTCCACTAAACGCTTACTGATTGCCAAACCCAGCCCGGTGCCTCCGAACCGACGCGTGATTGAGGAATCGGCCTGACTGAACAACTGAAACAATCGAGTCTGTTGCTCCGGCGTAATGCCAATACCGGTATCCCGCACCGAGAATTCCAGAACAGTCTGTTGTGGAGACAGCGCTATTGCTCGAACGGAAACCTTAACTTCCGTCGACGGCGCGTACGGCGGCGCCGCGTTGGCTGCGCCGAGCGTCCGCCATCTGTTCGACGGGATCGAGCGGGCCGACAGCTTCATCGTCGACCCTCACAAGTGGTTGTTCGCGCCGTTCGACTCCTGCGCGTTGCTGTACCGCGATCCGGCCGTTGCGCGCGCTGCGCACACGCAACACGCCGAGTACCTCGACGTCCTCCACGCCGACGACGCGGCCGACGAGCCGTGGAACCCGAGCGACTACGCCCACCACCTGTCTCGCCGCGCTCGCGGGTTGCCGCTGTGGTTCAGCCTCGCCACCCACGGCACCGACGCCTACACCGAGGCGGTCGAGGCGACGCTCGACTACGCCGACATCCCCCACTTCCCCGTCTCGACGGCGACCAGCCACCGGGGCCGCTTAGTGTTCGGCACGCTCCGCGGCCTGCCGGTGATGGTCATGGAGGGGCGGATGCACGCCTACGAGGGCTACCCCCTCAGCCAGATCACGCTGCCGGTGAGGGTGATGAAGGCCCTCGGGGCCGAGCTGATGATCGTCTCCCAGGCGGTCGGCGGCATGAACCCCCTACTACAAGCCGGGCGACGTCATGCTGATCGACGATCACATCAACCTGCTGGGCGACAACCCGCTGGTCGGCGTAAACGACGACCGCCTCGGCCCGCGCTTCCCCGA
>JAAUQA010000307.1 GCA_012032855.1 Candidatus Competibacteraceae bacterium | reverse complement strand
GTGCGCTTCGTGCAGGGCTTTATGGTAGTTGCTTGATGATTCTGCATTTCACGCTCGCCCAGCTTTCGCCAAGGTTGCCATCATGTTCAAGGCTGAGTAACCGTTTATTGAGCTCCAACTGTTGGGCTTCACTCAACTCGGGTTTTTGGTCATCATTGGCGAGATTATCTAGCTGTTCGTTCATTTTCACTTTACCGCTAGTGTAAGTAAGTAGGTTTTATGAAAATGTGGGTAGGATGATTCTAAAGAATCCTTATCCTACATGGTTTTAAATCGGGCTTAGCTTCGTAGGATGCGGTGAGGAACGAACCGCATCAATCGCGATGCCAACAAGGTAAACGAACCACTGTCAAATGACCGAATACCGGCGTGCCAAACTTGCAGGAGCGACGTATTTTTTCACCGTGAATTGTGCGGAACGTCGCGGTAATTGGCTCCTGGTTAATCACGTTGATCGATTACGGCAGGTCATCCGCCAGGTCAAAACCAAACACCCCCTCACCATTGAGGCTATGGTCATTTTGCCCGAACACCTGCACTGCGTTTGGACTTTGCCGCCCGGTGACACGGACTATTCAACACGGTGGGCTTTAATCAAAGCGGGATTTTCTCGGGCTATCCCCGCAGGCGAGCGACGATCAGAAAGCCGCTTGAAAAGAGGCGAACGTGGTCTCTGGCAACGTCGCTATTGGGAACACGTAATTCGTGATGACCGGGATTTCGAACGCCACATTGATTACCTTCATTGGAATCCCGTCAAGCATGGTTGGGTAAGCCGGGTCCAGGATTGGCCGCATTCGAGTTTTCATGCTTATGTTAACCGGGGCATCTACCCTGCAAACTGGGCGTGCGCACCCGACGAGGCTATTGCTGCGGGCGAATGACGCGATTGATGCGGTTCGTTCCTCACCACATCCTACGAAAACTGATTCCCGTCACCGTTATCGCCGACGTGGCGTTTGGCAACGGTGGTTTTGGGAACATACCCTGCGCGATGAACAGGATTACGTCCTCCATTTCGACTACTTGCATTACAATCCGGTGAAGCATGGAGTGACGGATTGCCCGCGACTTTGGCCCTATTCCACTTTTCATCATTGGGTGGCAAAGGTGCATACGACCGAGATTGGGGATGTGCAAGTGACCAATCACTGGATTTCACTGATTTGACGGAAACAGTCGGTGAATGAATGTACGCGGTGCGTACCCTACAATTACTGGTTGGGCCTTAGAAGAAGCGAAATGTCCGAAGAAATATTAAAAAGCAAAGCAATCCAGTGTTTATCCAAAGATTTCCATATGCGCGAGGAGATTACTGGCAGACACGCTTTTTATAATAAAAATGTCCGCATAGATTTTATGCTTAAAGCAAAAGAACCGTTGATACAACATGGCTTTTCCTCAGATTGGTTTGGAGTCGAGTGCAAATGGGCTAGTGGTGTAAATGGACAGACTGCAAAAACAACTAAGGTAATATGGCAAAGTATCACTTATGCGCAGTCAGTTTTTCAAATTTGATGGCTGCTGACGTTGTTCCGCGTTTTATAGCAATCCTAACGCCTAATCTGGAACCTTCTATTGAGCGACACATGTCTACACTTTTTCAGCTGGCGCTATATGGCTGTGTCGCAAAAATGTATTTTTATCGAGATGGATACTGGGGTATTAAGTTTGCGTCTATTTACGCGAGGAGCTGTACGGATGGTTACTATGTCAGTCAGCGACAGTTACCGAAGTATCGGGCGGGGAACATCGCATAACATCTAGCCAGCCCCGTAGATACCGTCCCGCCTTAAGTTGGTAATCCAACATATTTCCTTAACTGACTGAATTTTCATGTGAAGTTATAATTCGCCATGTACACCCTTGAAGGAGCATTCCTATGCGCTTTGAAAAATCACTTGGCTTGCTTATCACGGTCCTGTTCGTTGCCCTACCCTGGGCTCAAGCTCAGCAGACTGGCGACTCGCCGATCACCGTCTACAAAACCCCGACCTGCAACTGCTGTAGCGCCTGGGTCGAGTATTTGGAGGACGAGGGATTTGCCGTCACCACCCACGATTTGCCTGATTTGACCAAGGTTAAGGTCAAGCACGGGTTAACCGACCCCAAACTGGCGTCTTGCCATACCGCCATCATTGATGGCTATGTTGTCGAAGGCCATGTCCCGGCTGACGATATTCGCCGCTTGTTGCGCGAGCGCCCGCCACTGGTCGGCATTACCGCTCCCGGTATGCCGCAACAATCGCCCGGCATGTTTAGCCGCGATCCCAAGGGCTATGACGTGCTGGGTTTCGATGCCGACGGCAAGGTGTCGGTCTTTAGTCGTTATTAACCGGGAGTCCATAATGACTTCTGCCTTATTTACCCGCCGCGCGCTGCTGCGCGCCGGAGCCAGCGCGGTGTTGCTGGCCAACCTGCCGCGGATCAGTTTCAGCGACGAGCAGCGGCTGGTCCAATACCGTCTCAAGCTTCAGCCGGTCAGTTGGCCGCTGGTCGGTAATGGTCACCCGGAAAGCGCTGTGTGGGCCTATAACGGCCAGCTGCCGGGTCCAACGCTACGCGCCCGGCGTGGCGACCGACTGCGGATCACGGTCGATAACGGCTTGGCTGAAGACACTACCGTCCATTGGCACGGTATTCGATTGCCGAATGCGATGGATGGGGTGCCGGACTTGACGCAGCCACCGATCAAACCGGGCGAAAGTTATGTCTATGAGTTCGAGTTACCGGACTCCGGTAGCTACTGGTACCATCCCCACGCCAATAGTGCTGAGCAGGTCGGGCGTGGCCTGTCCGGACCGTTAATAATCGACGAGCCGGACGATGCCAACCTGGTCAATGGTTTCGACCGCGATCTAATCTGGTTTCTGGACGACTGGCGGCTTGACGGTACGGCTGCCATCCAGCCGTTTGGCAATGGCCACGACATGACCCACGGCGGGCGGATCGGAAACACGGTCACCATCAACGGCAAATTGCCTGAACCGCTAACGGTGAGGGCCGGCGAACGGCTGCGGCTGCGGCTGCTCAACGCCGCCAACGCCCGCCACTTCGCGTTGGAGTTCGAAGACCACGTGCCGTTGGTAATCGCGCTGGACGGCCAATCGGTTGAACCCTTTATTCCGGAAGCCAATCGGGTCATCGTCGCCCCGGCGCAACGGGTGGATATTCTGCTTGATGCCAGCGCCAAACCGGAAAGCAAAACTCGCGTTATCGACACCTTTTACCGCGATGCTTATTTGCTGACCGAACTCGCATACAGTGACCAGCCGCTGCGCGAAAAGCCACTGGGCGAACCACCAAGGCTAGCCCGCAGCCGGTTGCCGATACCGGATATCGCCAATGCCGAGCGCCATGAAGTCGTGCTGGCCGGCGGCGCGATGGGCGGGATGCGCGGCGCGACAATGAACGACCAGTGGCTGGACATTCGGACCCTGGTCAGCAAAGGCGCGGCTTGGGCGCTGAACGGCGTCGCGGCCGGCCAGCGCCATATCAAGCAAGACCCGCTGTTTACCTTCACCCGTGGCCGAAGCGTCGTGTTGGCAATGCGTAACGACTCGGCGTTTCCGCATCCGATGCATCTGCACGGCCACCACTACCGCTTGATCAGTCGTAACGGAAAGCCGCTGACTAACCCGCCGTGGCACGATACCGTGTTGCTGTTGCCGCGCGATACCGTCGAAGTCGCTTTTGTTGCCGACAACCCCGGCGACTGGATGTTTCACTGCCACATCCCGGAACACATGAAGGGTGGCATGATGGGCATCGTTCGGGTGACTTGACCGATAACTTTACGTCTCAGGAGACCCTTGATGAGATGCAATGGTACGCCATGCGTACCCTAAGATTATGGCGGATTATCGGCGGTGTTATGTGCCCGGCGGGTCGTTTTTCTTCACTGTGGTGACGGAACGGCGGGCGGCTATTTTGGCTAATGACCGGGCGCGGGATTACTTGCGTTGCGCGTTTCGGTATTGCCTGCAACGCTGGCCGTTTCGGGTGGATGCCTTGGTGATAATGCCCGACCATCTTCACGCGATCTGGATCTTGCCGCCGGACAATACCGACTACTCTAAACGCTGGGGCGTTATCAAAAACACTATAATACGAAAGCAAGTGCTTCGTATATCAATGATCCGCCCGCTGACGAACATTTACCCCCAATCCTTCTGCGCGCTATTTGGCCACACCGCAGCGTCGACTATACTTCTTTTAATTTCCCCCTAAGTTTTTCCCTAATCCGCATTGAGGGTCAAGTCGATGGCATTGCAAATCCGTCCCAGCAAACAACAGTCTATATTCCAACAGGGTGGGTAAATCCACAGGACGGACTTAGGTCCGGCAGAAATCGTGGGACTGACAGCATTTCGTTACAAACGCCGCACGGTGCTGGCGATAATCGCTATCGTCCTGCTGTTATTGCTCACCTTGTGGCGCACCGCTGAATGGGCCGAGCGCAGTGGCTTGGAGAACCTGCACGAACGAGCCCAACATGATCTAAGTCTGTTTATCGCCCACCTGCACGGTAAACTTGCCCGCTACCAATCGCTGCCCACCCTGCTGGCCACAGAGGAGGTGCTGGCGAATGCGTTTCAGCGTCCCGAACATGACGTCAATCAAGTTAATCGGCATTTGAAAACGATTAACGCCATTGTCGAAGCGTCGGATATTTACTTAATGGACGCCACTGGCCTAACCGTGGCTGCCAGCAATTGGGATACTACACGACCATTCGTCGGGCGCAATTTCAGTTTCCGGCCCTACTTCCAGGAAGCCATGCAGGGGCAATTGGGGCGTTACTACGCGCTGGGTACAACCTCCCAGGAACGGGGCTATTATTTCGCTTACCCGATTCGGCGTAACGGGGAAACCTTGGGAGCCGTGGTCGTCAAAATCAGCTTGGACGTCATTGAGAGCACCTGGGGTGATGGCGAGAATGAGTTCATCGTCACCGATCCGGACGGGGTAATCTTTATCACCACCCGACCGGAATGGAAATTCAACACCCTAAAGGCCTTG
>JAAUQA010000306.1 GCA_012032855.1 Candidatus Competibacteraceae bacterium | reverse complement strand
CGCACCGCGGCTCACGGCGACTGCCGTCGCCGACCTGCACGCCGATCGCCTCCTCGCCGGTCCTGATCGTCAGCGCCAGGCTGGCGAGCCTCGCCCGACGCAGCAGAGCCGGATTTCCGTCGAGCGCCTTCGCGAGACGCGTGAAGTCCACCATGGTCAGTTGCCCACCTTGATGTTGGCGTCCTTGATCACCTTCTCCCACTTGGGAATGTCCCGGGCGATGGCAGCCCGGGTCAGCCGTTCAGCATAGGCGAGCAGCTCGTGGCCGTGCGCCAGGGTTGTCGCCAATGCACGCGTGATGTAGGTGACACCTTCCGGCGCAAGGCCGATACAATTGCCAGCCTTGATGGAAAGTTTCCTCTTTTCACAATGCGCGTGATCATATAGCGCATGCTGTCAATTAGCTCACCGGGCAGCTTGTAAGCCGGGGTACCATCCCCATCGGCAAGGTTAAATCTGGAACGTTATTTTTGACAATCTTTTCTTTACTTCGACGGAACAGTTTCATACTTATCTTTCCGGGAATTGTTCTTTTTTAACCAGCTATTGGCCCGGCTGGCGCTCACTCTAAGCGGAAATTCGGACGTTGTCGGCGTATCAGCCACCATCGTCAGGACCGGTAGATCCAACCGGTGGACTACGTCAACCGGAAAGCGAAAGCTGCGATCGATGATGGCGGTGCCAACGATCAGGCCGCCGCTTAAAAGGACACCAACCACGACAAAGATCATGGCCTGAAGCGCCAGTTTGCGCAGCGATGTATCGGATTCTTCTGGCACGTGCGGGGCGTCGATCAGGAAATAGGTTTGCCGGGCATCACTTTCTATTTGGGCCATAGAAAGACGCGTGTTTTCTTCCTTGTCCAACGCTGAGGCGTACCGGGTAGCCGCCAGGTCAATCTTCGCCTGCAAACGGTCAATCTCTAGTTGTTCTTCCCCTGGCCGATCGCCGCGCAGCGGGACCGGATGGGCTTCTAGATAGCGTTCCATTTCTGCCCGGGCCGCTTCCAGGTCGGCTTCATACGTAGCGATAAGGTCACTGAAAAAGGATTGGGCCACTTCAGTTTCAGCCAGACCAGCATTGATGCGCCATTGCAGGTAGCCATCAATGGCCGCTGTAACAATTTGATAGGCAATAACCGGATCTTCATGAACAGCGTTCATCAACAGTTGATTGTCCCCTAGCGGCGTTGCCCAAACATTTTCACGTGTTTCTTCGATTACATTATTAACATTCTGAATACCATCATCCATCTCTTCTTCTAGATTGGTCTGCTGGATAATGGCGCGCACGAAAGCATCTGTTCTAAGCAGTTCGTTAAACTCCTGGCTGACAATCTGGGCCGGTGTCGACCAAATAGACCCATTGGCGTCACGCACGGCCGTTAAGGAAGCGAGATAAGATTGTCTTTCCACGTACAGGACGCCACCTGCGGTGAAAGAGGGTTTTTGAGTTAAAGTAAAAATGACCCCCAGCCCACTCATCAAAACGATTGGCAGTAAATACAGCCAGCGGTGCCGAAAATAACTTTCCAAGATACGTAAAATGACTAAACGTAGCATAACTTCTCCCAATTTCTTTGTACCTAGCAGGAATCAGGCGAGGTACTTCCTTTGCCTTTTTCAATTTTAATCTATTCTGTCGTATTCCTTGCTGCTTGCATATGTTGTAAACCAAGTTTACGCAAGACACCCGTCATTATGTATTTCGAAAATCTCCAGATTTCAGGTGAGATCAGCCGCATGCTAATGATGCTAAGAGAATAAACCAGAGCCCCAACGACTATAGGAATCAGTATAAATTCATCCCTTAACCACCAGGTTGCCGCTACCATTGTGGCCCCAGCTAGCAGAGTACGGGTGGCAAAAGATAAATTAGCCCTTCCTAAAGTACCTTTCGGTAACAGTCGTATGCCAGCAATCAACATGAACGCCTCTGTAATAATATATGCAAATGCTCCACCCAAAGCGCCATTATTGAACACCTGTTGGCACCAGGGGATCAGGATTAAATCCAGCGGGATTGAAGCAATCGCGGCGATAACAATCACCCGCGTCCAAGGATACTGGCGATCAGTAGATATTAGGAACATTCCGATTAAAATATTTTGGTACATCAAAATTAGAGCAATCCCAAAGGCCTTCAAAATCAGACCGCTCTCGGCAAAATCAGGACCAAAAATTAAGGCAATAAGCGAATCTGAAATTGTGATGAGGCCAAGCCCTATCGGAACAGCAGACAAGAGAAGTAGGTCAAAACTCATGCGCGATGCATTTGTTATTTTCTCTGATGCGTCAACGTGCATTCTGGACAGGGCCGGAAACACGGCCATCATGAATACGGTTGGGATAAAAAGCAAGGTACCGAACAAGCGATCAGCCGCTCCATACCACCCCAGCGCCTCTTCGCTAACCAACAACGAGATGATAACGATATCAACCTGGGCATAAAATACCAGAAAGCCATTCATCATTAAGAAGGGAAAGCTGGCTTTTAATAACCATCTGGCAAGCGTCCAATCAAATCTTTGCAGGCGAATATATTTCCACGTCGTAGGGCCAGGTACTGAAGAGCAAAATTGACCAGATTGCCCAAGATAGACATTAGGGCAACGGTCACCAACCGATACCCAAGCAGCAAAAGGATGATGGTCAACAAAGTTACCAGACCCTTGGCTACGATGTCGCTGGTCGCAACAAATTCCATGCGCTCCAGTCCGTTCAACGTTGCGCGACAGCTGCCAGCAAGCTGCCCAATAAGGTTGGAAAAACTGATGATAATGATAATGAGGACCGTATCATCGGGTAACCCGCCACTCGAGTATAAACCGCCATACCGGCAGCACCCAAGAGAAACAGCAGCATGCGTAAAACGATACTGGCGCTGAACAGCTTGTTGATATTTTCTGGCGTTCGAGCAATCTCCTTCGTCAGGAACGTGTCCATACCAAAACTAACCACTATGCCAACAATGGTCCAGAGTGAAATTGCCAGCTGTAATTTACCCATACCCACGGGGCCCAAATATCGAGGGAGGAACATCATTAAAGTAAGCGAGATGCCCCAAGTCAAAATCTGGGATAGCATCATCACGCTGGCATTCTTAGCAATTGTCTTTCTGGTAGTGTTCATATTAAATTACGCATGCGAGAATAAATTGTTCATGGAAGGAGTGAATTTTCGGGTCGCGCTACTATAGCCACTTCATCATATTGAAAATTGATGCATACCGTGCTCCCATCAATTGGGCAGGTAGCATTCCGGGTTTATGTCGCAAGAAACACAGCGGGAACAGCGTAAACTTATTATTGGCAGCACAAGTTACATTTAAGCTTACAAAATGACCAATCGCCCAATGATGAACTGGTTGACCGGACATCACACAGGTTGGTGGTCTGGTCTACTCTCAAGTTTGTTCTCACACAGTTTTCCTAACTCTGTTTAACAAGGTAACGATGATAATAACAATGAGCAAGAAAATGCCCAACCATATTACAGAAAGCGCCGATCCATCTTCGCTTGTAGCAACCGTTTCAGGGGAAACAGTTGGCGTCAAGACAGGGGAATTCGCGGCCAATACGCCTGATGCAGTTGTGGCTGAGGCCGGGATTTCGGCCGTTGGAGACGCTGTCGGGGGCACGGCCGTTTGCGAATCTGACTCAATTTCCGGCGTAGCGGCAGCCACCAAATAGCCAGCGCGATAATTTTGGGCAATTTCCGCATTTGTCAACGCCCGATCGTAAATAGCAACAAGATAGATTTCACCAAGCCAAGCCCGACTGCCGTCCAGTTCGTTGCCAAGTGCTAAGGCAAAGCGCTCGTCCCAATTATCAAATCCACCCGCCTGGGCAATGGTCAACGCTTCAAGACCATTGACGTAAACGCTTATATTTCCCTGACCATCACGCCGGTAAACTAGGTGGGTAGGCTCAACTTGAACAGTACCGGCAGCCGTCGTCAACGATGGCTGCCCATTCAAATCCGTCTCGGTGGTACGCAAACGAACGTCAAAAACAGAAGCGGGTTGATCACCCCAAAGGCCTTGCCCTACCGTGAAATTGCGCAAATCAGGATCACTAGAGAACGTAATAATTCGCGCCGGGCCATCTTGCGACGTATTAGCAGGTTTGATCCAGGCTTCAATTGAGAGGGCGTTGTTATTTTGAACATGTTGCACGATCTTTTCGGCAGCGTTTACGGAACGGATGAGGCCGGGCGCTTCCAACAATACCCCCCCTGCGGTAACCAGATCGTCGCGGATTGATCAACGATTTCCAAATTCAACGGCGGTACCACGCCAGATTGATCCGTAACAATAGCACCCTCCCCTTCTTGAAAGGATAATAAACTATCAATCCTTTAAAAACTCGATCGGAGATTTGGCTCGTCTCCGAGGTCGCCACAGCAGGTGTGGCAGTCTCCAAGGGTAGGTCCATCGGGGACTCTGACAGTGAGGCAAGTGCAGCAGTTCCCTTATTTTCATAAATGAGGACACGGTCGTGTGTCCAGCCAATTGAGATGATATCCAGGTCGCCGTCGTTATCCATATCAAAGAGTTGAGAACCATCGTGGTGTTCATCACCCATGTAGATTAATTGCGATTCCCAATTCAAGCCGGTGTCATCCTGATTGTAGAAGACGTACAGTGCGGCCGTTTCTGGCTGCGCCGTATTATGCTCACCAGCGATAACATCCAAATAACCATCGCCATTCACATCCGCCACGTCTAAACTCATTGGCCCAATAATTTCAGGGTTTGCGATTACATGCTTGCGCCACGGGACTGTGACCTCTGTACCTTGTTCGTACCAGACCAGCGGGCCTGCTTTGCTGATCGCTTCAAAACCCACAACGGCATCTAAACGGCCGTCCCTATTGATATCCGCCAGCTTGTTGCGGTCCGGTGCGCCGTTTGCGTCGTGCAGCGTCATCACCAGCCAACCATCATCATTCTGCTGCAGCCAAAGCGTGCCTAACAGCAAATCGTCATCGCCATCGCCGTCGATGTCGGCTGCGCTGAGGGCCTCGTCTT
>JAAUQA010000305.1 GCA_012032855.1 Candidatus Competibacteraceae bacterium | reverse complement strand
GTCGATTCTCCGCTTAATCCGTAGAGCCGGAACAACACCATCCACGCCGCTAAGAACAGCACCAACCGAAACACTTTATGCAGCGGATTGATGACGTCTTGGGTCCACAGTAAGCCGTAGCTGGAGTGGATCACCGCGTAGTTTTTCAACAGCACGGTCATATCACCGAGCAATCCCCTGACCATCAGCCAGCCTGCCAACACCACCAGAAACACCATTAAATGCCAAGCCACCGACCAGGCCAGATTCAAATACCCTACTAAACCCAAACCCGCTGCGACTAATAAGGACATCGGCAACAACAGGGTCGCAAAGCGAAAGATGATAAAGCCGATCACACCGGCATAACGATCAGCCAGTAAATCGACCAACAACCGACGGATACGCATGGCCGGGAAGAACGCCCACAGCCAATAGAGCATGAATAGGCGGTCAAAAACGCTGATCACATCTTTTGGCAACGCGCTTACATGCGCCAGAATAGTCATAGCGGCGAGGATTCCGCCGACCAGTAGCGTCCAGAACACTTGCCGATAAATATGCGGACGCTGCTTATCCGGTGGTAATTGCGGCGACGCCAACAGTAACCACGCCAGATTGATCGGCGTTTTAATCCCCACCCATAAAAACACTAGCGTGATGATGATGGTCAAGCCGGGTTGAGGCACCTGGAATAACCAAACCATCAACGCGAGCGACACCGCCAAACCGATCCCCAACAGGTTTTTGCGCAACAGTTGCAAAACCGTCAAAACGACGGTGCGAAAAAAGCTCTCATCTTGGCGAGCCTTGATATTGGCAATGCTGGATTTGAATGAACGCCGCGTGACGATAACCAGCCACACTAGAGCCAATTCCAACCCGGCCAACATCGCCCAACGTAAAGCACTGGTATTCACCACAGTTTTGAGGGTGGCTTCCACACTCAGGCGCACTTGATGGAACAGCACCGTCGGCGTATGGATAACGTTTGCCAAGAGTTGCTGGAGTTCAACGGCGCTGAGCGGCAATGATTCCCGGATGAATAAATCACGGTTTAGCCGTTCCTTGTAATACTGCTCCAGTCGCTGTGTGAGGGCTAGAATGCGTTCCATCTGGGTTTGGCTGAGACTCAAGCGCCGGCTGAATTCCGCAATCAAATCACGCACAATCTCGACCGTTTCAGTCTTCAGGCGTGTATCAGTCGAGCCGCTGAATTCGCGCCGTTCAATGGCTTGTTGTTGCTGCGCAAGCAAATCGATTTTGCGCTGTAACAAGTCGCCGGCTTCTTGAGTGAGTGCTTCCAAGCTGAGCAAGTCCGTTAATCCTTTTTGTAATGTTTTGGGTTCAACGTCGACTCGTTCGGCCAAAGCCGTGACTTGGCTGAGCTCTTCTGCTGTTTTGGCGAAGCGGATATCGAGTTGAGTGAGTTGACTTTTATCCTCGGCGCCTTGGATGCTGGTTTCCAGCCAAAGACGGCGCATCTCGGACAGTGTATCGGTATCGTTTTGCATACGTCGCCGCAACTCAGCGGCCCGTTCCAGGTGGGCTTGTTTTTCTCTGGCCAAGCGCTTGAACAGATCGGCCTGCGCCTCCTGGCGGCTTTGTTCTACCTGCTGCAAGTAGAGCTGTTCCAGGCGAGCCTGCCACTGCTCCGCCAAACCCAAGCGAAGATTGGCTAAGGCTAGGTGGTTGCGTAAGTTCACTAATTGCTGCTGCTCTAGCTCCAGGTCGACTCGTCGCTGTGACAGTTCTTGTCGGATCAGATTGAGTTGAGTGAGTCGTTGAGCATTCTCGGCATCCTCCTTGGCAGGATTTTCAACAACTGTTCACGGGCTTCCAGCTCGCGGATGCCCTGTTCCAGTTCCTTGCTGCGACGTTCGCTGTTGGTGATATCGGCTTGCAAATCCGCTTGTCGCAGCCGAATAGCACTGCTGTCCAATTGTGCCTGTTCCACCAGAGCTTCGGTAAGTTGCTCGGTTTGCAATGCATCCAGTTTGGCCGGCTGTTCCTCCGTCTGAGCGCGCAATTCCTCTTGCAGCCGTTCAATAGTGGCCTTTTCCTCTTCCAGCGCCTGCCGGCGGGCATTCTGTTGCTCAGCTGCCTTAAACGGATCAAGGGAAGCGACAACGGTGTCCTGGGCATTGGCTGAAATCGCCAAAAGCAGTACCAATAGCCAGCCGAATGGCCTTAATCGTCGATCACAAAACCGATTCATCGAAATTAACTCCGCACTGGCTTTATTGTGGATTGGACAGGAGGATAATTTGAGCGTTTTGGCTGGCTAATATTATGGATATGATACTGACCAGCTGTCGCCTAAGCAGGCTCGTTATGACACGATCATGGCGTCGCATCAGTTTTTTATTGGAGATAAACACGCTGCATTCAGCAAACTGAAAGTTAACAAACGTCTATTATGCCCCCTAACCTCAAAGCCTTGCCGCAAGCTGATCAGGAAATACTGCGCAACGAAGCGTTGGCGCGCATGGTTCGATTGACTCACTCCACCCACTTTGTTTACACCGTGGCTTCGATCATGCTCGCAGTCGGGACCCCTTACGGAACCGATCACCCGGATCTGGCGCTCGCTACAGTAACCTTTTCCGCGCTGTTTGGTGGGTTGCGGTTTTATCTGAGCTTTCGTTTCGAGGCCCTGCAGCAGAAGTTCCCCACGTACTATCCGTGGGTATATGCCATCGCTTTTATCCTGTCGGCACTACCCTGGAGTCTATTTGTGGCAGGCAGCGTCTACTTCTATTCCATTGCCATGCCATCGTTTCTTGGGATACTGGCGACGACCGCGGTAGTCGGCGTTGCCAGCCATATCCTGGCTTTTTCGATGCGCTTTTGCTGGCTGTTTCTGAGCGTGCTATTAGTGCCTATAGTAGTAGCCGCAGTGAGTGTCGATTTGGTGATTCTTGGCGCGCTGGTGTTGATTTATTTGCTCTATATGGCTAAAGGCACGACAACCTACTGTCAAGAGTATTGGGCCGCGTTGATTAATCAGCATCACTTGGAAAGCGCCCGCCATCAAGCCGAAGAAGCCAGTCACGCCAAAAGTGAATTTCTCGCCAACATGAGTCACGAAATCCGCACGCCGATGCATGGCATCATCGGCTGTGCCGAATTGTTGGCCGGAAGCAGCTTGACCCAACAGCAACAAAAACAGGTCAATGTTATTCTCAATTCTGCCGAGTCTTTGCGGCAAGTCATAGACGATATTCTTGATTTTTCACGCATAGAAGCCGGTAAACTAAGCCTCGAATCCGTTAAATTTAATTTACTGGAAACAGTCGAATCCAGTGCCGCTTTGATGATCAGCCACGCTCGGAAGAAGAATCTAAACCTGGTGGTTTCATGCGCAGAACCGTTCATCGAAAGCGTTTATGGCGATCCGTTGCGGGTGAGGCAAATTCTGATCAACTTGATTGGCAATGCGGTCAAGTTCACCGACCAGGGGGTAATTCGCGTCATAGTCGCGTTCAGCAACCGCACCGAGCACTCCGTTCAGGTCAGAATAGCCGTTCACGATACCGGTATCGGCATTTCTCACGCAGCGCGTGACAGGCTGTTTAATGCTTTCGCCCAAGCTGATTCAACAATGACGCGCCGTTTTGGCGGCAGTGGGTTGGGATTAGCGATTTCGCGACGACTTGTTGAGTTAATGGGCGGTGAATCGGCTATGAGAGCGTGCCTTGCGTCGGCAGTAAATTTTGGATCGTTATTCCGCTGGCCCTTGCGCCGGCGCACAAAACGACTCGTGTTAATGCCGCAGCTGAGCCGCTGGAACCACTCGCTGTGCAGCAGTTTTCCGGGCGAATTCTGCTGGCGGAAGACAATCCGGTGAATCAAATGGTCGCCTGCAACCAATTGGAAAAACTGGGCTTTGCGGTAGTGACGGCCGATAACGGCCTGGAGGCGTTACACATGCTGGAAAAAGATACGTTTAATCTCGTCTTTATGGATTGCCAAATGCCGCTGCTGGATGGTTATGAAGCGACGCGTCGGCTGCGCGACCGGGAAGGTGAAGCAAGTCATCTACCGGTGATCGCGTTGACGGCCCACGCCATGCAAGGCGCGCGAGAAAAGTGCCTAGCGGCGGGGATGGACGATTACTTGGCCAAGCCCTTCAAAGAGCAGGAACTGCTTACCGTGTTGCGCAGATGGTCACCATTACTGGGTCCTATCGTCAAAGAGACAGAATCCTAAAGCATCCACATAACCAACCAATCACCACCAGTATTATCGCTATCGCACTATGATGCCGGATATCCTAATCAACGCATTTGTCACTTTTCTAGTAGTCATTGACCCGCTGGGATTGACGCCTCTATTTGCCGCTATGACTTACGGGTATACCGAAGGAGAGCGGCGACGCATGGTGTGGCATGCAACCGCCATCGCCACGATCATCTTGTTTGGGTTCGCTTTGGCTGGGGATTTCGTATTAGATTCGTTGGGAATCAGTCTAGCGGCTTTCCGTATTGCGGGTGGCGTGTTGTTGTTTCTGGTCGCCATCGATATGTTGTTCGCCCGCCAGATCGGACTTCGCGCGTTAACGGCTAACGAAGACGCTGAAACCATTCAACGACATGACATCTCGGTATTCCCGTTGGCAATTCCGTTGATTGCCGGGCCGGGTGCGATTGCATCGGTATTGTTATTGATGGGGCGCACGCAAGGCGATCTCTGGCTACAGGCTGCTGTGCTCGGGGTACTGCTCGGGGTGCTGCTGCTGACCCTGCTGTTGTTACTGCTCACCACTCGCATTATTCATCTACTGGGGGGTTACCGGCATTAATGTCATCACCCGCGTTTTGGGCATCCTGTTGGCGGCACTCGCCGTGCAGTTCGGGTTGGATGGGTTACGGGAAGCTTTCCCATAAAAAAACACTGGTTTACGGGAGCTGTTACCCTATTTCGCCCAATCAATCTATTCGACGGCAGTCTGTTTTAGGCATTAATTGTACAGTGTCGTGTGAATATATACCCAGGAAGAGCTATGCTCTGTTTCGAGCCAGAGAGGTACTTCGACATCTGGCAAGTGACGGTACA
>JAAUQA010000304.1 GCA_012032855.1 Candidatus Competibacteraceae bacterium | reverse complement strand
CCGGTAGCGGATCATGGGTATGCCTTCCTTGGTCAAGGTGGTGAACACCAGTTCGCCTTCCTGACCGTCCGGTAATACCTCACCGGTCACCGGGTCGATAATTTCCGGATAGAAATAATCTTCCCAAATAGTCGGGCCGTCCTTAGTTTCCAGACACTCCTGAGCCACCGACGGTCCCATGATCTCGGACAAACCATAAATATCGGTCGCATCAATACCGGTGCGTTCTTCCATTTCCTCACGCATCGCAGGGGTCCAAGGTTCTGCACCGAAAATACCAATGCGCAGCGACGTGCTCCGGGGATCAAGCCCCTGCCGCGCCATCTCATCGATAATATTTAGCATATAAGAGGGGGTAACCATAATGATGTCGGGTTGGAAGTCTCGAATCAGTTGCACCTGCTTCTCGGTTTGCCCGCCACCCATGGGAATAACCGCCGCTCCCAACCGCTCAGCTCCATAGTGCGCACCCAGCCCGCCGGTGAACAGGCCGTAGCCATAGGAGATGTGAATCTTGTCGCTACGTCGCCCGCCCGCCGCGCGAATGGAACGCACCATCAGGTTAGCCCAAATGTCGATATCTTTCTGGGTATACCCGACCACCGTTGGTTTGCCCGTTGTGCCGCTGGACGCATGGATGCGGACGATGTCATCCATGGGCGCCACCGAACATGCCGAATGGATAATTGTCGCGCATGTTCTTCTTGACGGTAAACGGAAATTTGGCCAAGTCTTCCAGTGACTTGAGGTCATTCGGATGGACGCCGTGGGAATCAAAGTGCTGCTTGTAGAAGGGAACGTTGTTATAAGAATGATTTAATGACCATATGAGCCGCTCAAGCTGAACGGCCTTCAATTCGTCTTGGCTAGCGGTTTCAATCGGTTCGAGTTCGTTTGACTGGGGCGGCCGGTTGGCTGAGTTGCGTAACATGAGTCAAATCCTCCTCAAGGTTTATGTCTTATGGATTGCATTGAAATAACGTAAAAGCGGCTGACCGCTCTGCTTGCTACAAAACCGGCGGCTCGTTTAAACCCGCTCGATAATTATGGCGATCCCCTGGCCGACGCCGATACACATGGTGCACAGGGCGTATCGGCCGCCGCTGCGCTGCAGTTGATACATTGCGGTAGTCACGAGTCGCGCACCGCTCATGCCCAGTGGATGACCCAAGGCAATAGCGCCGCCGTTGACGTTGACATGCGCTGCATCATCCGGTAATTCCAGGCTCCGCAGGACTGCCAATGCTTGCGAGGCGAAGGCTTCGTTGAGTTCAATCACGTCCATGTCACGAAGTTTTAGACCGGCTCTGGCCAATACCCGGCGGGATGCCGGTGCGGGTCCGAAACCCATGATGCGCGGCTTTAAACCAGTGGCCGCCATGTTGAGAATGCGTGCTTTCGGTGTCAAACCGTGGGTTTTAGCGGCTTCCTCCGAGGCGATCAACAGAGCACACGCCCCGTCATTGACGCCCGATGAATTAGCCGCTGTCACCGAACCGTCTTTGCGGAACGGCGTCGGCAATTTAGCGAGAATTTCCAGCGTGGTTTCCGGGCGCGGGTGTTCATCGTGTTCTACCATCTTGGGATCAGCCCGTTTTTGGGGAATGGAGACCGGCACGATCTCCTGCGCTAGTATCCCAGCGTCTTGAGCAGCTGCTGTGCGTTGCTGGCTGCGTAGGGCAAAGGCGTCCTGATCTTCTCGGGAAATCTTGAAGTCTTTAGCCACGTTTTCGGCGGTTTCCGGCATCGAATCGACGCCGTATTGGGCTTTCATCAATGGATTGACGAAACGCCAACCGATGGTCGTGTCGTAGATCTCGGCTTGGCGGCTGAACGCGGTTTCCGCTTTACTCATCACGAAAGGCGCACGCGACATCGACTCCACCCCGCCGGCATCAGGAAATCGGCATCGCCGGCTTTAATCGCGCGCGCTGCCATGCCCACCGCGTCCATGCCGGAACCACACAAGCGGTTGACCGTGGTGCCGGATACGCATGTCGGCAATCCGGCCAATAGCACCGCCATGCGCGCGACATTGCGATTATCCTCGCCCGCTTGATTGGCACAGCCGTAAATCACATCGTCCACCACCGCCCAATCCACTTCAGGATTCCGTTCCAGCAGCGCTTTGATAGGCACAGTGGCCAGATCGTCGGCGCGTACCGTAGCCAGGGCACCGCCGTAGCGACCGATTGGGGTGCGGATGGCGTCGCAAATATAAGCATCTTTCATAGTTCTATCTCCAGTCCCGGCACAACTTGCCCCTGAATACGGGTAGAGCGACCCCGGAAGTGCGCGATGACAGCGCCGTTTTGATTAGTTACGCACACATCGTAAATGCCGGAGCGGCCACTCAAGGAGCGCTCCTCGGCAATGGCCGTCAACTCATCATCCAGGTGGGATGGACTGACAAATTCGATGTTACAGCCTGAAGCGACAGTGACGTGATTATGACTGTTGCAGGAATAAGCAAAGGCGGTATCGGCTAAGGTAAAGATGATGCCGCCGTGACCAATGTCGTGACCATTGACCATGTCTTTGCGCACGGTCATGCTCAGTCGAGCGTAGCCGGAGCGCATCTCCTTAATGGTGATACCGAGCATCTGTGCGGCGTAATCCCGTTCATACATCGCGCCGGCGCACACCTCGGCCAGCTTTTGCGCTGCTATCGGCGTGGAATCAGCCATGAAAGCTTCTCCCGCCGTATACCTTACGGCGTAACAACGGCGAGGCCCGGTAGCGATCCTCGCCATAGGTCCGAGCCAGGTTATCCAATAGTGCCAACACGGCAGGCAAGCCGATGTCGTCAGCCCATTGCAGCGGACCGTGTGGGTAGTTCACCCCATTGCGCATCGCCAGATCGACGGCTTCTGCGGCACACACCGCCTGATTGACGGTATCAGCGCCTTCATTAGCCAACATGCATACCGTGCGCATGACCACCAGTCCGGGCACATCGTCGAGCACCGACACCTGTTTGCCTAATGCCTGAAACAGACCGGCGGCGATAGCCACGGCCTGCGGAGAAGCTTGATCGGCGGCCGCTATCCCTATACGGCTGGCTTTGGCATAATCCAAGGCCAGATCAAACACGACCAACTCAGCATGATCGTCGGTCATAGCTCGTTCGGTAGCGAAACGGCCATCGGTGAGCGCTAGGCGGACATTTTCGACCTGGAGGTAACCATCCCCTGGTTGTCTGTCTACGACAATTCCGGCATCGGTCAGCAACTGCACCAGCGATTCGGCTATGCCCAATTCACCGTAAACGGTAACCGCTGCAGGGCTCGCACCGGGTTCAGCAGTCGCCGGCAGCGTGGGTTGCGCGCCTTCCTCGTGCTCATAGAAATGGAAACCGCGTCCGGTTTTACGTCCCAGATAACCCGCATTGACCAATTCCTGTTGCAGCAGCGAGGGTTGAAAACGCTGGTCGTTGAAATACGCGGTGAAAACCGAGCCGGTGACGGCAAAGTTCACGTCGTGGCCGATCAAGTCCATCAACTCGAACGGTCCCATACGAAAACCACCCGCCTCCCGCAGCAAGGCATCAATGGTTGCGGCATCAGCAACGCCTTCCTGCAACACCCTCATCCCTTCGGCATAAAACGGCCTCGCTACCCGATTGACGATAAAACCGGGGGTGGATTTCACATGCACGGCAATCTTGCCCCACGCCTTAGCGGTGTCATAGACCAGTTCGGCGATGTCGGGGCTGGTGTCGATGCCACTGACCACTTCGACCAGTTTCATGACCGGTGCGGGATTGAAAAAATGCATGCCCGCCAGGCGTTGCGGACGTTTCAGCTTGGCGCCGATCGCAGTGATCGACAACGACGAGGTGTTGGTTACCGGAATGACAGCTTCGCCACAGATCTCTTCGATACGGGCGAATAGATCGCGCTTCACCTCCAGCTCTTCGATCACCGCTTCCAACACCAGCCGGGCAGGCGCGAGATCTTCTAAGCTGTGAACTGGACTTATGCGCCATAAATCACATCGCGCTCGGGAGCGCTCAGCTTGCCTCGGGACACTAGACGTTCCAAATCCTTTTGAATGCGCGCCATACCTTTTTCTACCGCGCCTACCATGGCGTCGAATAACAGCACCCGGTGACCGGCGCGTGCCGCAATTTGCGCAATGCCGGAGCCCATCGTCCCTGCGCCGATGATGGCGACAATTTCGGAAGTCGGTAATGCGGCCATCTCAGCGACCCTTGAAAACCGGCGGACGTTTTTCCATAAACGCCTTTACTCCTTCCAGGTAGTCTTCGCTGCGTCCACCGAGACGCATTAAATCGCGTTCCAGATCAAGTTGCTGATCCAGAGTATTGGTATAAGAGGCGTTGAGCGCGCGCTTGATCAAGGATAGACCGAAGGTCGGCTGAGTTGCTAAATGGCGCGCGACGTTAGTGGCTTCTTCCAACAACTGTTCAGCATCCACGCATTTCCAGATCAGCCCCCATTGTTCGGCCTGTTCGGCGCTGAGTTTGTCCCCCAACAGCGCCAAACCCATAGCACGGGCATGTCCCAGCAGGCGCGGCAGATGCCAAGTACCGCCGGAATCGGGTATCAGACCCAACCGACAAAATGATTGGATAAAACTGGCGGAACGGGCGGCGAACACCAGATCGCAGGCCAAGGCGATATTAGCTCCAGCCCCTGCTGCCACCCCATTAACCGCGCAGACGACCGGCATTTCCAGCGTCTTGAGCGTGCGGATCAGCGGATTGTAATTGTTTTCCACCGAGTCTCCTAGATCCGGCATCTGCTCGCCGGGCGCCACATCGCGGTCGCTTAAATCCTGACCGGCGCAAAACCCACGTCCTGCCCCGGTGAGCAATAAACAACGGATTTCGGGGGTGCTCTTGACCTGCTTTAGCGCATCGCGAACTTCCGTGTGCATCTCGGTATTGAAACTGTTCAGGCTCTTCGGTCGATTCAAGGTCAGGGTGGCAAGCCCATCGGCAATGACAAATTCAATGGTGTTGTAATTCATGACATCAGTAGAAGGATTCAGTTAACGATCACCGATTCGTGCCGACTGAGT
>JAAUQA010000303.1 GCA_012032855.1 Candidatus Competibacteraceae bacterium | reverse complement strand
AGTGAGCGCA
This sequence comes from Candidatus Competibacteraceae bacterium, assembly GCA_012032855.1. Next base: position 5,043 of record JAAUQA010000303.1, on the reverse strand, counting down.
TCGACCGGATAGTTGGCGCTGCCGTCAAACACTTCGAGAAAACCTTCTGCGCGGATATTCATAACCAGTTGTCGGCAGCTATCCGACAGCGCCTGGATGCGTTGCTGATAACCGCTACCTTGGACGAACCTGAGGTTGATTTGGAACTGGACGCTGATCTTTTTCCTTTCAGCGACCTTAAAGCCGACCCGGGTCGTGTGGGTTTAGCCAGTGTGATCAAAGAGATCAACAAGCTGAAGCATATCAATGCAGTTCAACTGCCCAGCGATCTGTTCGTCGGTGCATCGCAGAAACTACTCGAACGATATAAGTTGCGCGTGGCTACCGAGTCAGTACAGGAACTGCGCCGACACCCTGAACCGATACGTTACACGTTACTGGCCGCGTTTTGTTGGCAGCGGCGCAAAGCGATTATTGATGGGCTGGTCGAGTTACTGATTCAACTTGTTCATCGCATCTCAGTGCGTGCCGAGCGCAAAGTGGTCATCGAAATCGTCGGTGGTATGGAGAAGGTGTACGGTAAAACGATGTTACTGTTTCGTCTTGCCGAAGCCGCTGTCGAACAGCCGGACGGCATCATTAAGGACGTTCTCTTTCCGGTTATCGGTGAGCAAACACTGGAAGCCTTGGTCAAGGAATACCGCTCACAAGGCCCAAGCTATCGCCGTCACGTTCATACGCTACTGCGTAGCTCGTATAGTCACCACTATCGCCGGATGTTACCGCTGATCCTTGATACCCTGACGTTCCGGTCGAATAACTCCATTCACCAGCCGGTCATCGAGGCCCTAGCCTGGCTTAAGGCGCACCGTGACGACCGTCAGCAATTTATTTCCTGCGATGACATACCCATTGACGGGGTAGTACGGTCCCAGCTGCAAGAGATCCTGTTGGAGCCGGTCACTGACGGTAGTGATCGCATCAACCGTATCAACTACGAAATTTGTGTATTACAGGCGTTGCGGGACCGTCTGCGCAGCAAAGAAATCTGGGTTGAGGGTGCGGATCGCTTCCGCAATCCCGATGACGATCTTCCGGGCGATTTCAACGACAAACGCAGCGCCTATTATGATGAGCTTAACCAACCGCAGGATGCCGAGCAGTTTGTCCGTACCCTGCAATCCGCGATGCAGGCTGCTCTGATGCAACTGGACAGCGAGCTACCCAGCAACGACAAGGTCAAGCTCAAACAGTACGGCAAAAAGCGCATTGTCGTTACCCCCTTTGAGTCGCAACCGGAACCGGCCCACCTGCTAAGCCTGAAAGCTGAGATCGCCCGGCGTTGGCCGATGACCAGTTTGCTGGATGTGCTCAAAGAAACCGATTTGCGGGTTGGTTTTACCGAGGCATTCAAGAGCTTGGGTACGCGCGAGGTACTTGATCGCCCAACACTGCAACATCGGTTATTGCTCTGTCTCTATAGCTTGGGCACCAACGCCGGTTTCAAGCGCATGCTCGCCAGCAACACCGCTCTCACGTATCGGGAGCTGCTGCATGTTCGCCATCGTTTCATTGAAAAAAATGCCCTGCGGGAAGCGATTCGCCGGGTGGTGAATGCCACGTTTGCAAACCGCCTGACCACTATTTGGGGTGAAGGGACCACTGCGTGCGCGTCGGACGGCAAGAAATTCGGTGCCTGGGATCAAAATTTAATGACCGAATGGCATATCCGCTACGGCGGCCGAGGTGTGATGATTTATTGGCACGTTGAGAAACGTTCGGCCTGTATCTACTCGCAGCTAAAACGCTGTTCGTCGTCCGAAGTGGCTTCGATGATCGAAGGCGTTCTGCGGCACTGTACCGATATGGTGATTGAGCAGCACTACGTAGACAGCAAGGGGCAAAGCGAGGTCGCATTTGCCTTTTGCCATCTTTTGGGTTTCGACCTGCGACCTCGCCTGAAAGGCATTGCCACGCAAAAGCTCTACCGCCCGATCCCGGGTTGCCCGGAAGACTATCCTCATCTGCAGCCGATTTTAACGCGGCCGATCAACTGGGAACTGATCTGCCAACAGTACGATGAAATGGTGAAATTCGCGACCGCGCTGCGTGTGGGGATCGCCGAGCCTGAAGCAATCCTACGTCGGTTTACCCGCAACAACCTCAAGCATCCAACCTATCAAGCCCTGGCCGAGCTGGGAAAAGCGGTTAAAACGATTTTCCTGTGCCGCTATCTCAACTCGGAACCGCTTCGTCAGGAGATCAACGAGGGCCTCAACGTCGTCGAAAACTGGAACAGTGCCAACGGCTTTATCTTCTACGGCAAAGGCGGCGAGATCGCCACCAACCGGTTGGAGGATCAGGAGATCGCCGTCTTATCGTTGCATTTGTTGCAAGCGTGCCTGGTGTATATCAATACGCTGATGATCCAAAATGTGCTGGCCGAGCCGTGTTGGCTGAACAAAATGACCCCCGAAGATTTCCGCGGACTGTCGCCGCTGATCTATGGCCATGTCAATCCGTACGGCCGTTTCGAGTTGGATTTACATACCCGCCTGCCGATTGAAATGGCTCAGGTTACGTAAATCTCAAAATTCGTCTACTTTTTACAGAAGGTGCTTTCTGTAAAGAGTAGACTCATGGCAAGATGTAAAAACGGGAGGTTAAGACGGTTAAAAAGACCTCACCCAAGCGGCGAAATGTAAAAAGTACCGATTCACAGCCTACAGACAGGCACGAGCGGGCCAAGGATTTTCTCAGCGAGCAGGAGATGAACCGCCTTTTGGAGGCGGCCAAACAAAACCGCCACGGCACACGGGACTTTTTACTGCTGTTGCTTATGTACCGGCATGGCTTGCGGGTCAGCGAAGCCATCAGCCTACGGCGTGCCGATGTCGATCTTAAAACGGCCCGTATCTGGATTCAGCGGCTGAAAAACGGCTTATCAGTCGAGCACCCGATTGCAGGCGATGAGTTGCGGACCGTTAAACGCTATCTCAGCACCCGCAGTGATGTTCTGCCGTGGCTGTTTCTGTCCGAGCGCGAGCAACCTATGACCCGCCAATCAGTGAATTACTTGATCAAAGTAGCGGCGCAGCGTGCCAAGCTTGGCGCCACGCATCCGCACATGCTTCGCCACACGTGCGGCTTCTATTTGGCCAACCGAGGCTATGATCTGCGCCTGATCCAGGACTATCTTGGTCACCGCGATCCCAAACACACCGTCCATTACACCCGTGTCGCCGGCGTTCGTTTTGAAGGCATTTGGGGATCGTAAGACAATTGCGCGGCCAACTTAATATTAGATAACGCTTATTTGGCACCGTATGACAGCTTCGCTGTAATTACCCCTTGTAGGTATGCTCCTGTATGACCCGCAACAATTGCGTTTGCAGGTGCAGCGGCAGTTCGCCGATTTCGTCGAGAAACAGGGTGCCACCGTCGGCTAGCGCAAAGGCGCCGTCGCGCGCGGAGATTGCGCCCGTGAATGCGCCACGCTCATGGCCAAAGAACTCACTGCCGGATAGCTCCGGTGTGATCGTGCTGCAATCCAGGATGACCGGGTCTTTCTTGGAGGAATGAGGGCCTAAATCGTGAATCAAGCGCGCCACCAATTCCTTGCCGGTGCCGCTTTCACCCAATATCAGCACCGCGGCATCCGTGCAGTAGGCGACTTCCACGACCTGGCGCAGGATCGCCCGCCAAGCGGGGCTGGCACCGACCAACGCATTCTCCACCCGCGGAGATGTCATCAGCCCATCCACGGTTTCCCAGCGCGACAGGCGCGCCATGATCTCGCAGACAGACTGTTGGCACTCAAGGCAACTCAACACGTCTGCGGCTCCGGCCTGTATCAACTGCCAGGCATGGCCTGTGGCAAGCGTTTGGCAGCAGCCTACCACCACCCGTTCCTGACAACGGCGGCTCACCTCTCGCAACAGCGGGCATATGTCTTGGTTGAACTCGCGAAACAGTACGACACCGTAGCCCTGCGCCATATACGGATCGCAAGTTTGGACGTCAACGCCATGTTGCGCAAGAAAGGCGATGATGTCTTTTCCCAGCCCTTGCTGATCCGACCCGACAAAAGAAACCCACGCTCTAATAGCCATAGCCACCTCCGGCAGGCAATCCTGACTAACTGTCTTATCAAGCTGATCTTCATGCTATCTCTACGTTTGCATCCTGGATCAGGCCGCCGCCTTCACTAGAATACGCACATTAATACAGTCGCTGATTGGGTCCCGGTCTAATTAGAGGTTTTGGCGGTGACCAGCCCTGCTTCCACCTCCGCGCCATTCACCACCGTCCCGGCTCCGGTAATCAAGCGCGTTCCCCGCCTGAAGGTCAGATAGGCCCAAAACCATTCCACTGCCACGGACAGGCGTTTGCGCAAATCCACCAGGAAAAAGATATGCGCCAAACCCCAGAACCACCAGGCCAGCGCCCCACTGAAGCGAACCCAGCCAAAATCCACCACGGCGGACTTGCGGCCGATGGTCGCCAGATTGCCCAAATGCTGATAGCGGAACGGCGAGGGTGCTGCCCGGCCCTCCAGGCGCGTCCGAATGACTTTTGCGACATACACGCCCTGCTGCTTGGCGGCGGGGGCGAGCCCCGGCACCGGCTTGCCGTCCCAGGCGTTGACCAACGCCGTATCGCCGACTGCGAACACGTTAGCCAAGCCCGGCACGGTCAAATCGGGTTCCACCTTGACCCGTCCCGCGGAATCGGCTTCCGCATTCAACCAAGCCGCCGCTGGCGACGCCACCACCCCGCGGCCCAGAACACTGTGCCGGACCCGATCCGCTGGCCCGAAACCATGACCCCCTTGGCATCCACCTGCTCGACCCGGCTCTTGGTTAATACCTCGACACCCAGCGCCTTCAGCGATTGCTCCGCCACCGCCGACAGCGGCTCGGGAAACGGCGGCAGCAGCCGCGGCGCGGATTGCACCAGGAGCACCCGCGCGCTGGCCGGGTCGATATTGCGAAATTCGTCGGTCATCCCGTGCCGGCCAGTTCCGCGATGGCCCCGGCCAGTTCCACCCCGGTCGGTCCGCCGCCGACGATCACGAAGGTCAACAGCCGCTGCCGTTCCATC